>JBJFGC010000458.1:0-1834 GCA_051892315.1 Eubacteriales bacterium | reverse complement strand
TGGCGGCCGCTGCGGCCGGCGAAACCTTCGACGCGGAAAGCACAAGCTGGTCCTACGACGAGCTTCTGGGCCACGAATTCGCGCTGGTGCTTCCCTCCGACTGTTACCGGAAGGCGGACGACGGCACGTACGAGTACATGGGAAACAACGAGTCGTACATGAAGGTTCTCATTGAAGACGCGCCGAAACTGAAGATTGCGGGCATTCTCCGCCCGAATCCGGAAGCGGTCGCCGCGTCCCTGACGGGAGCGATCGGCTACACGTCCGCGCTGACGGAGTACATTCTGGACCGTACGGCGGAAGCGGCTGTGGTTCAGGCGCAGCTTGCGGATGAGACGACGGACGTTCTGACCGGGCTGACGTTTGACGACGGCACCACGGAGGTTCCGACCGGCGCGGCCATGGCGCCCTACATCCGGGAGGAAATCGGCGGAATGAGCCACGCGGACAAGGCGGCCGTCTACGCGAAGAAGGCGTCGTCGCTCTCCGACGAGGACGCGGCGGCCCGGGCTGCGGAACAGCTGGCCGCGATGCCGGCGGAGGCCGTATCGGAGATGGTGCGTACCGTCATGACGGAGCAGAGCGGCATGGACGAGACGGCGGTTGCGGCCTACATTGCCTCCATGACGGAGGAGGACCTTGCGGCGTCCGCGCTTTCCATTGTGACCGCGCAGGTGAAGGCGGCGTATGCGGCGGAAGTCGAAACGCAGCTTGGCACGCTGTCGACCGACGAGCTTGCGGCGCAGCTTGACGCGATGCTGGATGCGATGTCCGACGAAGCGGTCGCGGAGGCGTTTGCGGACTACATGCCGGCATGGTTCTCGGACTCCACCTATGAGGAAAATCTTACGCTTCTCGGCTACTGCGACCGGAGCTCGCCGACGTCGGTGAACATTTACGCGAAAACGTTCGCGGACAAGGACGCGATTTCCGAGATCATCGCGGCCTACAACCGCAGGTGCTCGGACGACGGCCGTGAGGAGGACATCATCAATTACACGGACTACGTCGCGCTCATGATGTCGTCCATTTCGACCATCATCAATGTGATTTCCTACGTCCTGATTGCGTTTGTGTCGATTTCGCTGGTGGTTTCGTCCATCATGATCGGCATCATCACCTACATATCCGTTCTCGAGCGCACGAAGGAAATCGGCATCCTGCGCGCCATCGGTGCATCGAAGAAGGACATTTCCCGCGTTTTCAACGCCGAGACGCTTCTCGTGGGTCTGACGGCCGGGGTCATCGGCATTGCTGTGACCCTCCTCCTCTGCATTCCCGCGAACCTCGTGATCCATCATCTGACCAACATCTCCAACCTCGCGCGTCTCCCCGCTCTGGGCGGCGCCATCCTCATCCTCATCAGTATGGCTCTGACTCTGATCGCCGGATTGATTCCCTCCCATTTTGCTGCCAAGAAAGATCCGGTTGAGGCTTTGCGGAGTGAATGAGACTGTGGGCGTTCGTTCCCGCGGCGCTGTCCCGGGAACGAACGCCCATAAAAACTTCCTGAAAAAACTTGAAAAAACTTAAAAAAAGGTATTGACAAAAGAAACCGGCTGTGATATAATATCACACGTCGACGGGAATACCGGAGACGCAAGGAAACCGAGAGGTGACAACAAAGATCCTCAGCGGTCACGCGAAGTGAGCGTAAGCGGAAGCATAGCTCAGTTGGGAGAGCATCTGCCTTACAAGCAGAGGGTCATAGGTTCGAGCCCTATTGTTTCCATCGGCTTGAAAAAACAAGCCGCAGCGGTTGTGCAAGCAAGCGCAAATGGCCCGGTAGTTCAGTTGGTTAGAACGCTAGCCTGTCACGCTAGAGGTCACGAGT
>JBJFGC010000457.1:0-1837 GCA_051892315.1 Eubacteriales bacterium | reverse complement strand
ACTTGAAAATCATGCGGAGTCTCTGGATGTCACGATCAAGCAGCTTCCCTGTACCCTGCTTGCAGTAGCGGTACGCGGAAACGATTACCTCATGTTCCATCTCGGCGATGGGGTGATCGCGTACCGTAAAGAAGGGAAAATGCTCGTTGCATCCCATCCGTACAACGGCGAATATGCCAATACAACCGTATTTCTGACCTCTCCGCAGGCGATCCGTTACGCGAAAGTTGCCAAAGGCACGCGGGAAAAACTGGAAGGATTCCTGTTGATGTCCGACGGCTGCGAACGGAGTCTGTACAGCCGTAAAAGCTGCAAACTGGCTCCGCTCACCGACAAAATTCTGCAGCGTGCAGAACTTTATGACAAGGAGATGGCAGACCGGCAAGTTCGATGCCTTCTCCGTGAGATCATTATTCATACAACCATGGACGACTGCAGTCTTGCAGTTATGACCAGACGACAGGGTGACCTTGGAGATTGGGCACATATGACCCAGAGGAAACGCGCAGACATTCTCGGCATCCAAACTCAAAACTCGAACAAAAGAAGGCGTGCCATCAAAAAATACGCCACGCTCTTCGGAGTCGATACTGGAAACACCGGCATCGCACTTTGAACCACATACACCAATCATCATCTACATAAAGGAGAACAACACAATGGAAAACTACAAGAACATGCTCGCAAATCTGAAGGATATGCTCAACAACCCCACTCCCCGTATTCCGGTCGGTCTGGTCCTCGACTTCAGCAGCTCTATGAGAGGAGAACCCATCGCCGAACTGAGAGAAGGTGTCCAGCAGTTTCTCGATGAAATCCGCAGCGATGACCTTACCCTTTACTCCGCTGAAATCGGAATCGTTACGTTCAACAGCAAGGCTGAGTGTGTGGCTGACTTCAACACTGCGGATCGTCTGCAGCCGGTATTCCCGGAAGCAAACGGCTGCACCTATATGGGAGAGGGAATTCAGATGACGTTGGATATGATGGATCAGCGTAAGGAGGGCTATAAGCAGGCGGGTATCGACTACTATCAGCCCATCCTCGTAGTGATGAGCGACGGAAGACCCAATGGAGATCCGAAGGTTCTGAAAGCCCAGACGGAACGTATCCGCGAACTGGTGGAAAAACGCCGCCTGACGGTTATCGCAGTCGGTATCGGTAACAAAGCCGACATGGTAAACCTCGAAAAGCTTTCGCCGGAAAATCCGCCCATCCGTCTCAGCCATGTGCAGTTCCGTGAATTCTTTGCGTGGCTGTCCGCAAGCGTATCCCGTGTATCGGCTTCTCTTCCCGGAGAAGAACAGGCGCCGGATATGGAAAAATGGCGGCAGTATGCAGAACCCTGGCCGGACGGAAAGCTGTAATCGGACGAATAAACAACAGCCGCAGGAAAATCCATCCTGCGGCTGCTGGAAAACAAAAATGAATAATGAGGAAATCGACGATGCATCGTAGTTCATCTTCCCGTGGGTATAATCTCTTTTTACAGATCATGCCCATAATTTCCTGCATCTTTGCCTTGATGGTTGCTACACTTCCCATAATCAGTGGAAACGTTATCGGCAACCGCTGTTCCGCAGAAATCCATATCACCGGATACAACCTTGCCGAACATAGCGGATATGGTCTTGCCATAGTGATAACACCACTGATTCTGCTGAAAATTCACTACAGTAAGCCTCCGTTCAAGCAACGGATTCTCGCATATCTAACCATTTCGACCGGCTATATCTTCTGTTATGGACTGAGTATTCTGGAAAGTAAAGAATGGCTGCTCTCTTTGGAGTCAATCGTTCCCATTACATACAGAACCATAAAAACTTACGGTGGACAA
>JBJFGC010000456.1:0-1838 GCA_051892315.1 Eubacteriales bacterium | reverse complement strand
AAAATGTTCAGGGGAAGCACTGGATTCCCCATCCGTCCTCTCACTTCACGGGAACGAGGATTTCCTTGCCGCCCATATAGGGACGAAGAGCTGCCGGAATTTTCACGCAGCCGTCGGCGGTGAGGTTGTTTTCGAGAAAGGCGATCAGCATTCTCGGCGGTGCGACAACGGTGTTGTTGAGCGTGTTGGCGAGATACTTTTTTCCGTTTCCATCGTTGACACGGATGCGGAGACGGCGCGCCTGAGCGTCGCCGAGGTTGGAGCAGCTTCCGACCTCGAAATACTTTTTCTGGCGCGGCGACCATGCTTCCACGTCGCAGGACTTCACCTTGAGGTCCGCGAGGTCACCGGAGCAGCATTCCAGCGTTCTCACCGGAATGTCCATCGACCGGAACAGATCAACCGTGTTCTGCCACAGCTTGTTGTACCACATCATGGCGTCCTCCGGCTTGCAGACGACGATCATCTCCTGTTTTTCAAACTGGTGAATCCGGTAAACGCCGCGTTCCTCGATGCCGTGCGCTCCCTTTTCCTTGCGGAAGCAGGGCGAATAGCTGGTGAGCGTGTACGGAAGCTCCGCTTCGGGGAGAATCTGGTCGATGAATTTACCGATCATGGAATGCTCGGAGGTACCGATAAGGTAGAGGTCCTCGCCTTCGATCTTATACATCATGGCTTCCATTTCGGCAAAGCTCATAACGCCGGTAACGACATCGGAGCGGATCATGAACGGCGGGACGCAGTAGGTGAAGCCGCGGTCGATCATGAAGTCACGCGCGTAGGAAATGACGGCGGAATGGAGACGCGCGATGTCGCCCATGAGATAGTAGAAGCCGTTGCCGGCCACACGGCGTGCGGAGTCGAGGTCGATGCCGTTAAAGCGTTCCATAATGTCGGTATGATACGGAATCTCGAAATCCGGCACGACAGGTTCACCGAACCGTTCGATTTCGACGTTTTCGCTGTCATCCTTTCCAATCGGAACGGAAGGGTCGATGATGTTCGGAATCACCATCATAATCGATTTGATTTTCTCGGCAAGCTCCGTTTCCTTTGTCTCACACGCGGCAAGGCGTTCGGACTGTTCGCTCACCTGACGCTTGATTTCCTCGGCTTCTTCCCGTTTGCCCTTGGCCATCAGGCCGCCGATCTGCTTGGAAAGCTTATTGCGGTTGCCGCGGAGCGCGTCCGCTTCCTGCATGGTTGCACGGTTTTCCGCGTCGAGCGCGATTACCTCATCTACAAGCGGAAGCTTATGGTCCTGAAACTTATTCCGGATATTCTGCCGCACAACGTCCGGATTTTCCCGTAAAAACTTGATATCAATCATAACAGTCTCTCCTTTGAGAAAAATAAAAAATCCTCCATCCCTGTGTCATGGGACGAAAGGACTCCGTGGTGCCACCCAAATTGCCGCGAAACTCTGCGGCCTCTTTCCGTGTGCTAAAGGACACGACCCTCCACCGTTCGGAAAGTGGACCCTTCGTCTCCGCTGCCGGTTTCCAGCTCCCCCGGCTCTCTGAAGCATCCCAAACAGAACGCAAGCGGTTTCCGACAAAGATAATTTTCGTCACCACGGTGTTTTCTATTACCGCTTTATTATAACAGATTCTCCTTTGATTTGCAAGTACCTGCGGAAAAAAAGGCGAAAAATATTGTGGGGGATGTTTTTTGGGATTCTGCCCAATATCCCCCCGCAAGAAAAATCTTTCCTTCACTGAACCTTTTTCCTTTTTTCAGCATCTTTTTATGTAAATCCGGATTTTTTACGATGGAGGAAAGGAGACGAATATGACAGAGGATCCCCCCACTTTATTTGAAACGTTGCTGGAGCAATA
>JBJFGC010000455.1:0-7097 GCA_051892315.1 Eubacteriales bacterium | reverse complement strand
GAGCTTGCCAAGAGAGCCGAGGAAGCCGCTCAGAGACGTGCGGAATTCCGTGCAAAGGTCGAAGCCGAAAAGGCCGCAGACGCAGCAGCTGCCGCAGCGGAAGCAGAAGGAAAATAAGAATCGAAAAAATTTCCGCGGAGGAGAGTATTTTTCAGAACGTACTCTCCTCCGCCGTTTTTACGCTCCAAAACGTTCCATCCGGATGTGGAAAAACAAAGTTGGGTGCAAGGAAAAGGCTTTGCACCCAACTTTTTCTGTCCAATCGATTCCAATTTTTTGCAGCCAAAAGGAACGCGGCGGAAAACTTTTTTTGAAGAACGCTTTCCGCCGCCTGCTCCCCTTCGTCAAATTCTCTCAGCGATTGCTTTCAGGAAATCTTCCGTATTGACTTTTTTCTTGTTTTCGAGCTTCGACAGGGCGTAGAGGTCGCCGGTCATGATCCCATCCTCGATGGTCTGGATGGTGGCTGCCTCAAGACGATCCGCAAAGGACATGAGATCCGCAAGTCCGTCCAGTTCGCCGCGTTTGCGGAGGGCGCCCGACCACGCGAAAATGGTCGCCACGCTGTTCGTGGAGGTCTCCTCACCCTTCAGGTACTTGTAGTAATGACGCTGCACCGTACCGTGCGCCGCCTCGTACTCGTAATTTCCGTCCGGAGAAACGAGAACGGAGGTCATCATCGCAAGGCTGCCGTACGCGGTGGCAATCATATCGCTCATGACGTCGCCGTCGTAGTTCTTGCAGGCCCAGATGTACCCGCCCTCGCTGCGGATGACGCGTGCGACCGCGTCGTCAATGAGGGTGTAGAAGTATTCGATGCCCGCTTCCTCGAACTTTTCCTTGTATTCGTTTTCGTAAATTTCCGCCCAGATGTCCTTGAAGCGGTGGTCGTATTTCTTGGAAATCGTATCCTTGGACGCAAACCAAAGGTCCTGCTTCTGATCCAGCGCGTAGTTGAAGCAGCTTCTCGCAAAGCTCTGAATCGACGCGTCGATGTTGTGAATGCCCTGTACGATGCCCGCGGAGTCGCCGAACGCGTGAATGAGCTCCTTCGTTTCGTTTCCGTTTTCATCCTCGCAGACGAGGTAGCAGCGGGAGTTGGCCGGAACCTGCATTTCGGTGTTCTTGTAAACGTCACCGTACGCGTGACGTGCGATGGTAATCGGCCGCGTCCACGTTGGAATGTACGGCGTGATGCCCTTCACGAGAATCGGCGCACGGAACACGGTTCCGTCCAGAATCGCGCGGATGGTGCCGTTCGGCGACTTCCACATTTCGGAAAGCCCGTATTCGGTCACGCGCGCCGCGTTCGGAGTAATGGTCGCGCACTTGACTGCAACGCCGTATTTCTTCGCCGCGTTCGCGGAATCAATCGTCACCTGGTCCCCGGTTTCGTTGCGGTGCGGCAGACCAAGATCGTAGTATTCGGTTTTGAGGTCGACGTAAGGAAGAATAAGAATTTCCTTGATCCACTGCCAGATCACCCTGGTCATTTCGTCCCCGTCCATCTCCACAAGGGGAGTCGTCATCCTGATTTTTTCCATACAAGGCTCCTTTATCTATAGGTTTTTATGTGAGTTCGACGCGAAGCGTAACTACGCCCCCATTTAAAAAATAATGAAACAACGTTCGTGCAGATTTTGAGTTAAATTTGCACAGCACCTTGTCCTTTCATTTTTTTGAAAGTTTTTGGGGAGGGGTTCGGGGAGGGGCTTTTTCGGGAAAGCCCTCCCCGTTGAATTCACGTTCTTTCATTTCAAATTCGCTTTGGTGTAGTCGAGCAGACCGCCGCAGAGGAGAATGTCGCGCATACGGTCGCTGAGGTCGCATTTAACGGCAAACTGCGTGCCTTTGGTGACGTTTTTCACAACAATTTCGCTGCCTGCCGCAATCGCCGCGCGGACGTCGGCAAGTTCCAGAACATCGTTCTGATCCACCGTGTCGTAATCTGCTTCGTTCTTGAATTCAAGCGGAAGAATACCCGCGTTGATGAGGTTCTGACGGTGGATTCGTGCAAACGATTTCACGAGAACCGCCTTCACGCCGAGGTACAGGGGCGCGAGAGCCGCGTGTTCCCGGGACGAGCCTTGTCCGTAGTTCGTTCCGCCGACGATGATGCTCTGCCCCAGTTCCTTCGCACGCTTCGGGAAGGTTTCGTCACAAACCGTGAAGCAGTGATTGGAAATGGCGGGAATGTTGGAGCGAAGCGGAAGAATCTTCGCGCCTGCGGGCATGATGTGGTCGGTTGTGATGTTGTCGCCGACCTTGAGGGAGCAGGGGGCCTTGATGCTTTCCGCAAGCGGAGAGGTTTCCGGATAACCCGCAATGTTCGGTCCGCGCAGAATTTCCACATTTTCCGCTTCGTCCGCCGGTGCGGGAAGAGTAATCATGTTGTCGTTGACCGTAAAGGTCTCGGGGAGCTTGAATTCCGGCATGTCGCCCAGCTCCCGCGGGTCGCAGAGATAGCCGGCAATCGCAGACGCCGCCGCAACTTCCGGGGAAACCAGGTAAATCTGGCCGTCCTTTGTCCCGCTTCGTCCTTCAAAGTTCCGGTTGAACGTGCGGAGGGAAATACCGCCGGAGTTCGGGGACTGCCCCATCCCGATGCACGGACCGCACGCCGATTCGAGAACGCGCGCGCCGGCGTCAATCATTTTGGACAAAGCGCCGTTTTCCGCAATCATGTTCAGCACCTGCTTGGAGCCGGGGGCAATGGCGAGGGACACGTCCGGATGAACGGTCTTTCCGTCGAGAATGTACGCCACCTTGAGCATATCGTACAGGGAGCTGTTGGTGCAGGAGCCGATGCAGACCTGGTCAATTTTCATCTTTCCGATTTCCGTGATGGGCTTCACATGGTCCGGAGAGTGCGGGCAGGCCGCCATCGGAACGAGCGCGGACAGGTCGATGGTGATGGTTTCGTCGTATTCGGCGTCGGGGTCCGCGGAGAGCGGCGTGAACGCATCTTCTCTGCCCTCAGCACGGAGGAACGCACGGGTCACTTCATCGGACGGGAAAATCGACGTGGTTGCGCCGAGTTCCGCGCCCATATTGGTAATGGTGGCGCGTTCGGGAACGGACAGAGTCGCCACTCCGTCGCCGGTGTACTCGATGATCTTCCCGACGCCGCCCTTGACGGAAATCCGGCGGAGCAGCTCCAGAATGACGTCCTTCGCCGCAACCCACGGAGACAGTTTTCCGGTCAGCTCCACCCGGACGATCTTCGGATACGTAATGTAATACGCGCCGCCGCCCATGGCAACCGCAACGTCAAGTCCGCCCGCGCCGATCGCAATCATGCCAAGGCCGCCGCCGGTCGGGGTATGGCTGTCCGAACCGATGAGGGTCTTGCCCGGAACGCCGAAGCGTTCGAGATGAACCTGGTGGCAGATGCCGTTGCCCGGACGGGAGAAGTAAATGCCATGTTTTTTCGCGCAGGAGGCGATGAAACGGTGGTCGTCGGCGTTTTCAAAGCCGGACTGGAGGGTATTGTGGTCGATGTAGGCGACGCTGCGTTCGGTGCGCACCTGCGGAATGCCCATCGCTTCAAATTCGATGTACGCCATGGTTCCGGTCGCGTCCTGCGTCAGCGTCTGGTCGATTTTCAGGCCGATTTCGGAACCTTTTTTAAATTCTCCATCTACGGTGTGTGCCTTCAGTATTTTTTCGGCAAGTGTAAGTCCCATCCTGTTCGTTTCTCGGGAAAATCTTTTCGCAAAAAAAGCTCTCCCAAACCCCTTTCCAAAATCTACTTTTAAGAAAAAATGAATTTTTCCGCTCGGAATTATTCAAAAGTTCGCTGAAACAAAAAAATTCCTCTTTTTATAATTATACTACGCTCCCGTTTTTTTGTCAACGTGCTATTTGTTATGAAAAAGAAACGTTTCCGGCGCACATTCTCTGGTGATTTCCGATACTCCGACGGAAATTCCACAAAAACCCTTGTCAACACGTCAGGTTTATGCTACAATATGTTCATAAAAAAACGGGGATCTTCCGCCGTTCCGGCGTAAAACAGGGCCGCGCTCCCATTTCCCCGTTCCAAGGAGGTCATTCTTCATGGCAGACAGCATTTTTTATGTCAGCACGACGGGTTCGGACGAAAATGCAGGAACCCGCGCCTTTCCCTTCAAAACCATCGCCCGCGCCCGTGAAGCCGCGCGGGAAACGGAATCTCCTGTCACCGTCGAGGTATTGGCGGGCACGTACCGCGAAACACTGGAATTCGACGAGCGCGACTCCGGCGACACCTATCTCACCCGTGAACACGCCGTCCTCACCGGCGGCCTGAGCATTCCGTACGCGGAAGCCGCCCTTCCGTCCGAGGACATCCGGTCTCGTCTCTCCCCCGAGGCGGCAGAACACGTGCGCGTCATTGACTTAAAGGCGTACGGCGCCGCAGCCGACTCCTACGACACGCTCTTTCCCATCGGCACCTACCATACCGCCGCGAAATACGACGGTTTCCGCACCGGCATCAACCTGGAGGTCTTTGAAAATGACCGCCGCATGACGCTCGCGCGCTATCCCAACGAGGGGTATCTCAAGCTGGACGCGGTTCTCGACGTCGGCGATGTGGCCGAGTTTCCCCCGCAGAATTACTGGCGCGACTGGGAAGAACGTCGGAATCACCGCGGCGGGACGTACATCGTGGACAAAGCCACCAACGAACGCATGAAGACGTGGAAAACGCCCGAAACCGCGTGGATGTTCGGCTACTTCTACTGGGACTGGGCGGACTCCTCCACCCCGGTCGCGTCCATCAACACCAAAAACCGCGCGGTCATGCCGAAATTCGTCAGCCGTTATGCCTGCCGCGCCGGTGCCTTGTACTACTTCTACAACGTTCTGGAGGAACTGGACGCGCCCGGCGAATACTACCTTGACCGGAGCACCGGCCTTCTGTACGTCTATCCGCAGTCCAGGGAGGCGGTTTTTGACATTTCGCTTGCCGAAACGCCGCTCCTCCGTCTGAACGGCGCGGACCGCATGACCTTCTCCGGCTTTACGCTGACCTGCACCCGCGAAACCGCCGTGACCATTCGCGGAAACGACAACCGCGTCGACGGTCTGCTCATCAAAAATACCGCAAGCCACGGCGTCACGGCGGAAGGCTTCCGCAACACGGTGGAAAACTGCGAAATCACGCGCACCGGCCGCGGAGGCATTTATCTCACCGGCGGCGACCGCGCCACGCTGACCCACGGCGAGAACCGCGCGGTCAACAACTACATCCACGATTTCTCGGAGGTCTATCAGACGTACCAGGCCGGCGTGTCCCTCAGCGGCGTCGGCAATGTCTGCGCGCACAACGAAATCGCCGGTTCTCCGCACATGGCCGTCCTCTACGGCGGCAACGAACATCTCATCGAATACAACAGCATCCACGACGTCGTGCTGCACTCCAGTGACGCGGGCGCGATTTACGCAGGCTACGACTGGGCGGGTCACGGGACGGTCATCCGGTACAATCTTCTCAAAGACATCGGCGCGGGCGACTTCTTCCCGGACGGCATTTACTGGGACGACGGCCTGTCGGGGCAGACCGCGTACGGCAACATCTTAATCAACGTCCGGAAATACGCCTTTCTCATCGGCGGCGGACGGGACAACGTGGTGCGGGACAATCTCATCCTCGGGGAAAGCCGGGAACCGATTCTGTTCGACGACCGAAACCGCGACGGCTTTGTCAACGGCGGCTGGGCGCATCAGGCATGCGACACGCCGGACGCGCCGCACTGGAAACACCTCGAACGTGTTCCGTACCGAAGTGATCTCTGGGCGAAGAAATACCCGACGCTCGCGCGCCTGATTACCGATTTCGACCGGTTCAACGATCCGGACTTTCCCATCAATCCGGCCAACTGCGTGGTGGAAAACAACGTCATCATCAACAAGGACGCGCGCTTCGGCTGGATGGCGCAGTCCGTCTACGATTACAACGACATCGGGGAAAACTACACCTATTCCACCTGTGAGGAAGCGGACCTCGATCCGGACACGCTGACCTTCCGGCATCCGCGCGAAGGTTTTCCGGACCTTCCGGTGAGCGAGATGGGACGGAAACAGGAACATGAGAAAACAGGAAAAGGAACATGAATTACACGGACATCAACGCAAAAACCATCGACCGCTGGGTTGACGAGGGGTGGGAATGGGGGATTCCCATCTCACACGAGCAGTATGCGGCCGCAAAAAACGGGGAGTTCTCCCTGCTTCTCACGCCGACCAAGCCCGTTCCCGCCGAGTGGTATCCCCCGCTGGACGGCGCGAAGGTTCTCGGACTCGCGGCAGGCGGCGGGCAGCAGATGCCCATTTTCGCCGCGCTCGGTGCGGACTGCACGGTTCTCGACTATTCCGAACGTCAGCTTCAAAGCGAACGTGAGGTTGCCGCACGCGAGGGCTACGAAATCCGCATAATCCGCGCGGACATGACGAAGCCCCTGCCGTTTGCGGACGGGACGTTCGACCTGATTTTCCACCCGGTGTCCAACTGCTACGTCGAGGAGGTTCTGCCCATCTGGCGGGAATGCTGCCGCATTCTGAAGCCGGGCGGACGTCTCATGGCGGGGCTGGACAACGGAATGAACTTCCTCGTGGATCCGGACACGGACGAAAGCCGCATCCGGTATTCCCTGCCCTTCAATCCGCTGAAGGATCCGGCTCTGCTGGACGAGCTTGCAGCTGCGGACTGCGGTGTACAGTTTTCGCACACCATCGAAGAGCAGGTGCGCGGTCAGCTCCGCGCGGGCTTCCGTCTGCTCGACATTTATGAGGACACGAACGGCTCCGGTTTCCTGCACGACCACGGCATTCCGTCGTTCTGGGCGACGCTTGCCGTGAAGGAAGTCTGACGTTCCGGAAAAGCTGCCCCAAAACCTTCACGGCAGCAGTATTTGGAAAATGATGTGAGTTTGCGGGAAGGGTACTTTTTGAAAAAAGTACCCTCCCCGCGCCCCACCCTCAAAAACTTTCAAAAAAGGAATGGACAAGGTGCAGTGCGAATTCACCGAAAAATCTGCACCAACGTTGTTTTTTTCTCTTTTTTGAAGGGGGTGCGGGGGAAAGCGGAGTTCGCGCAGCGAATCTCGGAGTTC
>JBJFGC010000454.1:0-1846 GCA_051892315.1 Eubacteriales bacterium | reverse complement strand
CTCGCTCCCCCGCCCTTTTTTCATTTGCCTCAGAACTTGTCTACCGGGAAAAGGATTTTCAGCTGGTTGATTTTGCTTTGGTACGCGGCCTGCTGCTTTTGTTCAAGAAGAGCGGCCTTGAGGTTTTCGGCGACGTCGGCGTAACGGACCTCCTTGCCCATGCCTTTGGAGACGAGCTTGATGAGGTGCCAGCCGAACTGGGTCTGAACAGGTGCGGACATTTCGCCTTCCTCGAGGGCTTCGCAGGCAGCTTCAAATTCCGGAACCATCTGGCCGTGGCCGAATTCGCCGAGGGAACCGCCGTTTTTGCCGGACGGGCAGGTGCTGTAGCGGACAGCGGCGTCCTCGAAGGAGATTTCGCCGGAACGGATTTTTTCGGCAAGATCGGCGGCCGCTTCTTCACTGTCCACGAGAATGTGGCTTGCGTTGAAGGTCATTTCGGGCGCGAACTGGCCAGGGTTTTCCTCAAAGTATTTTTTTGCCTCGTCGTCGGTCACGCGGACGCGTTCGACGGCCTTCTGGACGGCGTAGTTGGAGAGCATTTCCTCCTTGACGCGGGTGAGCTGTTCCTTGAACGCCGGCTCGCGTTCGTAGAGGTTCTTCTGCGCGTCCATGAGGAACAGGCGGCGGTTGATCAGCTGGTCGAGAATCATCGCTCTGCCCTGCGGATTGTTGTACGGCTGCGCTCTCTGACCCATCTGGGCAAGCATCATGTCAACGTCCATGTCGGTAATCGGTTTCCCGCCTACGCTGGCGAGGATTTTTCCACTGTTGTTCATAGTGAATTCTGTTCGTGGAGGATTTTTCCGAAAAAATTCCCCCACACCCCTTTCAAAAGCCTTTTTTCAATTATGGATGGTGTGTTTTATGATTATACCAGATTTGATGGGGGTTTGCAAGGGCAAATGAAGATTTCCTGGCCGGGATGTGTGTTGGCCGCGGGGCGGCGGAAAGCGCGGACGTCAGGTTCTGCTCATTTTCATAACAACCCGTACCGGCAGCACCTTGGCGACCACCCGATAAAATTTGTAGAACAGCTTTGGCGTGTAGTTGGCCTTCCCCTGCCGTGCCGCCTTCAGCGCGCCGCGCGCTACTTTCTTCGGGTCGCAGTAGGGCAGGACGTCAAAGGTTTTCGAGTTCCCCTTGATGCCGCCCAGCGTGATGAAGTCGGTGTCCATCGGCCCGGGACAGACGACGGTCGCCGTGATGCCGCGTCCGCGCAGCTCCTCGCCGAGACCGTACGTGAACGCGCTGACGTACGCTTTGCCCGCGCTGTACACCGTCATACGCGCGTTCGGACAGAAGGATGCAATGGAGGAAACGTTCAGAATCGCCGCACCGGCGGTCATGTACGGCAGAAGCGTGTGCGTCACGGCGGTCAGCCCCTTTAAGTTCAGGTCAATCATTGCCGTCTGGTGCGCCAGCTCCCCTTCGCCGATGTTTCCGAGAAATCCGCACCCCGAGTTGTTGATGAGCAGACGAACATCGGGACGGCTTTCCGCCGCGTACGCGGCGAGTTTGCGGTAGCTTTCGTCCGCGGTCAGATCCAGCGGGAAAACGCGGCACGGCCGTGGCACGCTCCGCGCGGCTTCCTCCAGACGGTCGCGGCGGCGCGCAATCAGCCAGTATTCTTCGATTTCAGGATAAAATTCCGGCAGGGCGGCGAGAAACTCGCGTCCGAGTCCCGCAGACGCGCCGGTGATCACGGCAACAGTCATGTTGTTGTACCTCGTTTGAATCGGTTGTTTGCTCTAATGATACCACAGAACCGGACGGTTTGCAACGCCTGCGCGGAATTTTTTTGTGATGGGTGCGCTGTCCCTGAGTCTGTAGGAATAAGTTCACC
>JBJFGC010000453.1:0-7107 GCA_051892315.1 Eubacteriales bacterium | reverse complement strand
TAAGCGGGGCCTGGGGCAGAGCCCCAGAGAATATCCCCCCTCACGGCACCTCCGTCTCAGCACGAACAATAACCCCGTTTTCAAAATAACCTTTGTAGACACGACCGCTGGGCCATGAGTAGACACCGGCACCGGACATGAGATTCTCCTTGAATTCACCCTCGTAGCGTTCGCCGCTCGCCCAGGTGTAGATGCCGAGACCGGTGCGGGCATCGTTCACATATGCCCCCTCGTAGATATCCCCGTTCGCCCAGGTGTAGATGCCGGAGCCGTTCTTCATGTCGTCCAGATAACCGCCGATGTAGACGTCGCCGGACGCGTAGCGGTACTCACCGGAACCGCTCTTTTTGTCGTCCTCAAACGTGCCCTCGTAGACGGAACCGTCCGCAAAGGTGTATACACCGTAACCGGATTTCTTTCCATCGATAAACGAACCCTCGTAAATGTCCCCGCCTACATAGGTGTAGACCCCGCTGCCCGTGATGCGGTCGTTCACGAACGTCCCAACATAAGTGTCGCCGTTCGCATAGATGATCTGCCCCTCGCCGTTCTTCAGCAGGTTGTCCAGACCGCCGGTGTAAACGTCCCCGTTCGAGTAAGAGATTTCCTCACGGTCGAGGTTCACATCCGCGGATACACCGTCCGAGTAGATCAGCCGGCCTTTGTACGGCTCACCGTTCTCGTCCACTTGCCCGAGGAATTTCACATATAAATCCTCGCTGACGTTCACTTTGATGTACCGGACGCCCGACGCGTAGATGATGCCGATCAGCCCCGCAACGCACAGAATGGCAATTACGAGAATGGTGATGATCACGGACGCGAAGCTGCGTTTCTTTTTCCTTCGCGGAGAACGACGGCCTCCGCTGTTCATTTGCTGATTCATACTTTCTCCACTTTTCTTGTTCAATTGGATTTTTCCACAGGATCCCGGATATGGATCGCCCGAACCGGACCCTGGACGGCGCCGGCCGCCCAGCCGGCCCTTTTCTTAAATGATGTTCCCCTCCGGCGTGACCTGCGTCAGGAAATTGTCAAGCATCTGAAGAAGTTCGGGAATGACGTAGGTCGCGGCGAGAACGACAAGAAAGAGAATGACAGCCGCAAGAAGAAAGGTGCGGACAGGGTGACGTTCGGTTGTAAAACGAAGCTCCGCCGAAACACGGCGTTCCTCCGGCAGATAGAATTTCGCGGTGTCAAAGGGGACGGGCGTCGGAACCTCCGTCCCGAGAAATTTTTCGTGCCATAGGCGGCGCAGCGTTCCGCATTTCTTCGGCGGGAAGGTGTCCGCGTTCGTGCAGATCAGCATACGCCCCAGCGAACTGCCGGACGCAATCTGCCGCTTCACGTACCACTTGCCGCGGAACTTGAGACTGTCCAGCGTGACTGCGTTCTGCTCGTCCAGCGCACCCGCGCTCACCATCGCCGTGATGAAGGAGCCGGTGTATACGCGGTAGAGAAGCGCACCCAGGACTCCCAGCAAAATGCCTGCGTAAATGCTCCATAACAGAATTTCAAGGGAACCGTCGTTTACGTTGATGTCAAAGTTCTGGTAATAATAAATCTTGCCCGACATAATGCCGTTCTCTCCTCCTTTTGGTTGATCAAATGAGCTTTGCGGGGGAAACCTTATGTTTCTTTTTCCGGCTTCTCAGACCGTCTTTCCCCGCGAGCGATGCCCCCTCAGTAATCCTCGAAGATGCCGGCTCCGGCGAGGGTTTTCAGGAGCGCCTCCAGATCCTCGTTGTCACGGTATTCCAACTGGAAGGTTTTTTTGTTTTTCGTCGCGCTGATTTTGCAGCGGCGGCCGGTGGCGTTCGTGAAGCGGGTCTCCAGGGAACGGAGGTAGTCGACCTTCACACCGCTGTCCGCCGCTTCGGCTTCGGCCTCCGCTTCCGCCTGGCCATAGGCCTTGTTCGCCGCCTTAACGGCCGCTTCCACGTCGCGCACCGACAGGTTCCGGTTCACGCACCGCTCGGCAAGCGGAACCATCTGCGTCTTGTCCCGCAGCCCCAGCAGCGTGCGGCCGTGACCGGCGGTGAGCAGACCTTCCACCAGCATCCGGACGATTTCGTCCGGCAGGTCGAGCAGACGCAGCGAGTTCGCAATCGCGCTGCGCGACTTCCCGATCTGAACCGAAATCTCTTCCTGACTCAGGTCGTATTCCTTCATGAGCGTGCTGTACGCGCGCGCTTCTTCGTAGGGATTCAGATCCTCCCGCTGAAGATTCTCAATCAGCGCGAATTTCGCTGCCGCGAGATCGTCCGCTTCGAGGACAATCACCGGGATTTCCGTCAGCCCGGCGAGCTTGGAGGCACGGAAACGCCGTTCGCCGGCGATGATTTCGTACCGGTCCTCCACTTTGCGCACGAGAATCGGCTGCAGGACGCCGTTGGCGGAGATGGAATCCGCAAGTCCCGCGAGCGATTCGGAATCAAAGGTGCGTCTTGGCTGGTCGAGCTTCGGGTCGACCAGAGAAATGGGAACAGACAGAACGCCGTTTTTGCTCTCGCCATCCCCGCTGACCGTATTGTCAAGGAAGATGGCGTCCAGTCCGCGTCCGAGTCCGCCTTTTGCTTTAGCCATATGATCTGTAACTCCAGTATAAGATTTTATTTTTTTGTTTTTGTAAAATATGAATGGTCATTCTCCGGCCGGAACCGGGATTCCGATGCGGGAGAGAAGCTCCTCCGTGGCGGTGATGTAGCAGCGGCAGGCCTTGGAATATTTGTCGTGGTAGTTGATCGGCTCGCCGAAACCCGGCGCCTCCGACAGCTTGACCGCACGCGGAATGGTGGTTGAGAACAGCTTGTCCGCGTAATACTTTTTGATTTCGTCCAGAACCTGCGTCGACAGGTTCAGACGGCCGTTGTACATCGTGACCAGAATGCCGAGGATGGAAAGATTATGGTTGTACAGCTCCTTGACCTTCCGGATGGTGAGCATGAGCTGGGTCAGCCCCTCGAGCGCGTAATATTCGCATTGCATCGGGATGACGACGCCGTCGGAGGCGGTCAGCGCATTGATGGTGAGCATGGAGAGCGACGGCGGACAGTCAATCATCACAAGGTCGTATGCCCCGTTCAGCTTGGCGATGAACTGCTTCAGACGCGCTTCCCTGCCCTCGAGGTCGAACAGCTCAAACTCCGCACCGGCCAGACTGATGGTGGACGGAAGAAGCGACAGGTTAGCAAATTTGGTACGGAGAACACAGTCCTCCGGCGCGGCGTCGCCGACAAGGGCGTCATAGACGGTTTTGCGGATGTTTTTTTTGGTTACACCCACACCGCTGGTGGTATTGCCCTGCGGGTCCTCGTCAATGAGCAGAACGCGCAGGCCCATTGCGGCGGCGCAGCTTGCAATGTTGACGCAGGAGGTAGTTTTCCCGACCCCGCCCTTCTGATTGGCAAAGGAGATAACGTAAGGTACAGACATAATCGATCCGGCAAGAAAAATCCCTTCTACAAATTCTTATACTGTAATTATAGTAAATTTCCGCGCGGATGTCAACAGATATCGAAAATGTTTCACGTGAAACATTATGGTTGTTTACAAATTTATTATACCACGGGAAAGAACATTTGTCAAGAGACAAATGTAGTATTTTGTGCTTTTCTATAATCCCCCCTCGTAAAACAAAAAATCCTCCTTACCCGAAAAGGTTTGGAGGGTCCCGGGAACCTTTCCTTAAAAGGTTCCCGGGCGGGGTCTGGGGCAGCGCCCCAGTGCAGTATCCCCCATCAAATCGCCTTCGGCAGCAAAATGGAGATCAGCGTGCCGTTTTCGGTTTCCCGACGGGTGGACTCAACGGGGATGCCGCATTTTTTGATAACATCGACGGCGTGGTCGATGGAGTTGTAGAAAAGACGGATGTCTTTGATGATGAGCTTGTGACGCTGCTCGCTTTTCGGCGGCTTGCTGCGGATTTCAGCGCCGCGCGCGTCCGCGCAGAGGAGCGACTCCACGTATTCCTCCGCCGCCGCCACATTCATCCCGCGCTCGACGAAAATCGCCAGAACGCGTTTCCGTTCCTCGGTGTCCGACAAACGAAGCAGCGCACGCGCGTGACGCTCGGTCAGACCGTTCTGCAGAATCTGCTCCCGCTCCTCCCCGGAGAAACGCAGCAGACGGAGCTTGTTCGCAATGTACGACTGGCTCACCGCCAGCCGGCGCGCACATTGCTCCTGCGTCATGCCGGACAGCCCGATGAGCGAACCGATGGCCGTCGCTTCCTCGAAGATGTTCAGATCCTCCCGGTGCAGGTTCTCGATGATCGCAATCACCGCCGCATCCACCTCGCTTGCCTCAATGGACACACACGGGACGGTGTCCAGACCCGCCAGCTCCGCCGCACGCAGCCGCCGTTCCCCCGCGACCAGGTGAAATACCGGCGCCCCCGTCGACAGATCCTTCCGTACCAGCAGCGGCTCCAGCACCCCGTGCTCCCGTATGCTCCCCGCCAGCGCGCGCAGCCCTTCGTCGTACGCAACCTGCCGCACCCGCCCGTCCGGTACGAGGATATCCTGCACGTCCACTTCCCGGATCACCTTCGTGATTTCCTTCAATTTTCCCCAGAACAATTTTCTACCTCCTGTGATTTTTGAAATTGGATGGATGGAGCTTTGGCGGCGGATTTTCTTCGGAAAAGGTTCCTCCGCCTTCTTGCTCCAGCGTCCCAATTATACCACTCGCCCGGAAATAAACCTGTCTCAATCCGCTGTTTTATTTTTGGAGGTGGTGGGCGAAAAAGAAAAAACTCACAGAGGCGTGATGAGCGGACTGTGAGTTTCCTGTTTGCCGTCGGGAAATGCAAAAGAGGGTTAGCCGAGGGGGTGTTTCGTGATTTCCGCGTATCTGCGGGGGAATTTTTCGGGTGTGTCGGTGATTTTGCGGTAAAAAAGCACACAGCGGGTGTCGCCGCCGGGGAGTTCGTAGTCCATTTTCGCTTCCCGTGTCAGACCGAGGAGCTCCGCCGCCGCATCGCCGGACGCCAGTTCCTCCTCCGTGTGGGATTTCAGAGCGGCGAAAATTCCGCCTTTTTCCACAAGAGGCGCGCACAGCTCCGCGAGGACGGGCAGCGACGCGACCGCGCGGGCCGTGACAAGGTCGAATTTGCCGCGGAACGCGCGGTTTCCGGCCGCGCCAAGCTCCTCCGCACGCCCCGCAATCGCCGAAACATTCGTCAGTCCGACGTAGTTCGCCGACGCCAGAACGTGGGAAATTTTTTTGGCCGTGGAATCCACGCCCAGAAGACGGGTTTCCGGCGAAAGCGCCGCCAGTGCCGCCGCCATCGGAAGGAGCGGGAACCCCGCGCCCGTCCCAATATCCGCGACGCGCCGCGGAACCTTGCCGTTTTCCACAAGAAGTGCGAGCGGAATCAGCGAGTCAATGAGGTGCTTCCGGATGACCTCCGCCGGCTCCGTGATGGAGGTCAGATTGAATTTTTTCGCGTCGTCCAACAGCGACTCCGCAATCCGGAACAGCCGCCGCACCGTTTCCGGCGCGGTCAGCACATCCCGCATTCCGCCAAAATGCACCGCCTGCGCCTGCTCCGCATACATTGCCGCAAACGCTTCATAATTAAGTTCAGCCATAGATGTCCTTTCTGTTTTGTTATGTGAGATGGGCGGGGAGGGTACTTTTTGAAAAAAGTACCCTCCCCCGTAGTAACGCTTCGCGTAACTACCCCCACCCTCAAAAACTTTCAAAAAAGAACAGGAACAAGGTACAGTGCAAATCGATCAAAAATTTGCACAACCTTTATTTTCCTATTTTTTGAAGTTTTTTGAAGGGGGTGCGGGGGAAAGCTTTTTTTCAAAAAAAGTTTCCTCCCGCAAGTCTCCCCTTTCCCCAGCATCACTCCTCTTCGCCCCAGTAGACTTCCAGGTACATATCGTCGGCGGACGTGTGGTCGTCGGCGATGAGCGGTGTGTGGGCGAGGTCGACAAGAAAACGGCCGAGGTCAGCGGCGGCGTTGGGTTTAGCGATGGCGGCGATGCACTCCTGCATGGCGCGGAGACGGACGTCCGAGGTAAGGAGCTGGTAAATGCACTCGTCCATGGGGCAGGTTTTGGAGGTAGCGAAGGCGCAGCCGTTGTTGAGAAGGAACTCGGTGTTGCGTTCCTCCTGACCGGGAATGGGGTTGGCGATGATCATGGGCAGATGCTTGGCGAGGGCCTCGCTGGTTGTGAGTCCGCCGGGCTTGGTGATGATGCAGTCCGAGGCGTCCATCATCTGCGGGATGGTCTTCACAAATCCGGTGACGAGCATGGGATGGCGGGCGGTTTTGGCCAGCTCGTCGATCTCCTCCTTCATTTCCGCGTTGTTTCCGCAGACGACGATGAGCTGGAACGGACGGTCCGTGTCCATCGCGTCGATTTTCCGGACGTTTTCGGCCATGTTGCCGTAGCCCATCGAGCCGCCCATGATGAGGAAGGTCATGAGGTCCTCCTTCAGCCCGAGAGCGCGGCGCGCGTCCGGCCTGGGCGTGGACAAGGCTTCGCTGAACTTCGGGTTGATCGGGATGCCGAGGGGCAGGACCTGCTCGTCGCGGAACCCTTTCCGGCGTGCCTGGGGCAGCAGCAGACGGTTCGGAACGACAACGTAGTCGTTGTCGGTGCAGTCTTCCCAGTACGGGTGGAAGGTGAAGTCGGTCAGAATCCCGACGGTCCGGTTCTCGATGATGTGCTTTTTCTTCATCAGGTTCAGCAAAACGCCGGCAAAGGGGTGCGTAAACAGGACGGCATCATAGTGGTCCGCGCGGATGAACTCGGCCAGCTCGTCGGTCGCGGCCCGTTTGATGAGGTTGGAGGGAGCGTGCTCCCGGTCGGCGGCGGAGCGGCGCTTTTCCGCGAGCCGGTAGCCGATTTTGTACGTATACTTTGCTTTTTCGGTGACGAGCAGGTATCCCTCGGAGACGATTTTCGCAAGCTCCGGCGAGATATAGTCGAACGTATCGAGAATCCGGCACTCCGCACCGTGCTGCTCCAGCTCCGACTGAATCGCGCGTGCGGTGGAGTTGTGGCCCTCGCCGGCGGTGATGGACATAATCAGGTAATTCATGGGTGACTCCTTTCTGTTTTGTTATGTGAGATGGGCGGGGAGGGT
>JBJFGC010000452.1:0-7162 GCA_051892315.1 Eubacteriales bacterium | reverse complement strand
TTGGAGGTTCTTAGGAACCTTTCCTCAAAAGGTTCCTAAGCGGGGTCTGGGGCAGAGCCCCAGCGCGTCCCCCCAGAGAAAACCAGCACCCAAGCATCCTCATACCTCCACCGGCGGATCCATCTTGTCGAAGGCGTCCATCAGAGCAGCCTCCTTAGAGGAGAAGGGCATCGAGTAGACATTCCGGAAGACGGATTTGTAGTAGCCTTCTTTGTATTTGTCGCGCAGGAGAGTGATGATTTCGTTTTTGTATTTGACGTATTCGTTTCCGTTCCGGCTGCGCTTCAGGGGGAGACGGAGGAAGGTCTCGAGACGGGACTGACGGTTCTTGAACGCCGTTTCGCGCTCGCGCGCCGCCTCCGGATTTCCCTCCATCCGACCGGCACAGACACAGCCCGCACCGATTTTCCGGCGGTACTGCGGATGACGCATCACGTGAACATACCGGATGATCTGATGCCCGCACATCCGGCAGATCCCTACCGGCTCGCCGAGGTCGTAGATCGCCTCGCAGACCCAGCCCTCGTGCGGAACGTCCGACCGCTTCCACAGGTTTTCCTCACCCTCGTCTACCGTTTGCAGCCACTCCGCGTTCCGGTATTTTTCCGGAATCGCCTGCTTCTTCAGCTTCGGCACCTCCACGGCGTCTTCGTCCACGGTGACCGGCAGAGGGTCTTCCGGCGCGGCGGGAGCGGACAACTCAGGTTCGGGAAGCTCCATCGCAAGCTGCTCCGGTTCCGGTTGTACCGGTTCCGGCTTGTCCGTCCGCATGTCCCGCACCGGTTCCGGTTGTACCGGCTCCGGCTTTGCCGGTTCTGGCTTTACTGGCTCCGATACTGCCTCTTTCCGTTCCCGTTTCGCGCTTTCCAGCGCGTTTTTTCTGATTTCATCGAGATTTTTCCATGCGTCAAAGTCGTAGTCCATCCCCACCGGCTTGACCGTGTTGGTTTTCTCAAACAAAATCTGATAGACCCCCCGGTCACGGTCCTCGCCGACAATGGTGCCGCGGCCGAACACCGGATGCTCCACCGCCGACCCGATCTCCCGCCGCGCAGCGGACGACGGCGGAGCCTGCAGCGCGTTTCCCGCCTCCGAAAGCTCCTTCGGAATCGTTCCGATGCGCACGTAATTCTGCTCGCCGATGTCAAAGAGAAACCGCGACGGACGTTTCTGACGGGGGGCCTGCGCACCGCCGGAATCGGAGGCGGACGAGGACGTTCCCTCGGATTCCGTCAGGTACAGCCGCTTCATCGCCCGGGTGAGGGCAACGAAGCATAACCGCCGTTCCTCCTCCAGTCCCGCGTCCTTGCGTTCCTCGAGGGTTCGTCCGGAGGGAAAAATCCCCTCGGAAAGGCCGCAGACAAAGCACACCGGGAACTCCAGTCCCTTGGAGGCGTGGATGGTCATCAGCTTGACCTTGTCCGTGGCTTCCTCGGACTCGTCGTTTTTCGACTGCAGGGCCGCCTGCTGCAAAAATTCCTCCAGAGGGTAGAATTCTCCGAAGCTCCGTTCGGCCTCCAGCGCGGTCCGCTTGAATTCGGCGAGGTTGTCCAGCCGTTCCATACTGCCGTTTTCGCGGATGTACTGCTCGTAGCCCGACTGCGCCAGCACCGATTCCACCACGTCCGAGAGGGGCATCTCACGGTAATTCTTCCGCAGCGTTTCGAGAACCTCCACAAACTGCGCCGCGCCCGACCGCTGGAATTCCGGCCGTCCGATGTATTTGACCAGCGCTTCGTAGTACGACAGCCCGTCCTGCTCGGCAAGACCGCGCAGAAGCGTCATTTTCCGCTTGCCGAACATCCGCTTCGGAGTGTTGATGACCCGCTCGAAGGCGAGGTTGTCGTTGTACACAATCAGCTTCAGGTACGCCAGCGCGTCGCGGATTTCCATGCGCTCGTAGAACCGCAGGCTCCCGTACAGCTCATACGGCACCCCCGCCGCCATGAGCGATTGTTCGACAAAACGCGACAGGAATCCCGAACGGTACAGAACGGCGATGTCCCGGTACGCGCAGTCCCCGCGGGCGACGAGCTTTTTGATTTCGCCGGCCATCCACCGTCCCTCATCCCCTTCGGACTTGGCGTGGAGGTGGATGACGTCCGCACCGCGGTCACCGGTGGTAAAAAGCTCTTTTGGAATCCGGTTTCTGTTGTGGCCGATGAGGGTGTTGGCGGCGGCGAGGATGTTTCCGGTGGAACGGTAGTTCCGGTTGAGGAAAACGGTCTGCGTGCCGGGGAAAAACTCGTCGAACTTCACGAGGTTGTCCATGGCCGCGCCGCGCCATTCGTAGATGTTCTGGTCCGGGTCGCCGACGACAAACAGGTTGTGGTGAACGGCGGAGAGCTGCCCAATCAGCTTCATTTCCCGGAAGGAGGAGTCCTGAAACTCGTCGACCTGAATGTAATGGAGACGTTCCTGCCACTTTCCGAGGACCTCGGGAAAACGGTCGAAGATTTCAAAGGTGAAGGAAATGAGGTCGTCGAAGTCGAGGCCGAAGACTTTCTTCTGTTTTTCCATGTACCGGCGGATGATGCGCTTTTCGAGGGACTCGTCCTGCTCGGGCGAACCGAAATTTCCGGTGACAAACCGGTCGACGTACGGCTCGTGCGCCTTGAGATAGTGGATGCTTTCGAGGATTTTCTCAAAGCTGGCGCGGTCGAGCTTGATTTCGAGTTCGGCGTAGATTTCCTCCAGGATTTTCTTCTGGTCGGCTTCGTCGAGGATGGGGAAGGACTGCGGATAGAACAGACGTCCGATGTCTTCGCGCAGAACGCGCACGCAGAACCCGTGGTAGGTGGTAATGAGGGAGGTGTCGTAGCCGTCCCCGACAAGGGCGCGGACCCGGCGTTTCATTTCCCCGGCGGCTTTGTTGGTGAAGGTCACGCAGAGAACGTTTCCAGGGTGGATGCCGGCGGCCTTCACGAGGTACGCATAGCGGTGGGTGAGGGTTTTGGTTTTGCCGGACCCGGCGCCCGCGATGATGCGCACGTACCCCTCGGTAGCGGCGACCGCCTCAATCTGCTGTTCATTCAATTGGTCAAACAAATCCATCATTTTCGTACTGCTCCGAATCTCACCCGAATTTACACTTTATTATACCGCAAAGCGAGTGCAAATTCAAGAGAATTTCATGATGCAGAGAAAAAAGAACCCCGCGACACAAAGCGAAACCCCAAGTCCCGGCGAAAGCGTTGATTTTCGCCCCCATCTGTGGTATACTTACCGCAGAATGATACAGAAAGCAGGAGATTGCATTTGAAAAAAGGCATTGTTCTCGAGGGCGGCGCCATGCGCGGGATGTTCACCACCGGCATTCTCGACGTGATGATGGAAAACCATATCGCCGTGGACGGCATCATTGGGGTGTCGGCCGGCGCCGCGTTTGGCTGCAACTACAAATCGAACCAGCCGGGGCGCGCGGCGCGGTACAACCTTACCTACTCCCGCGACCCGCGGTACTGCAGTGTGCGTTCGCTTCTGCGCACCGGCGACCTGTACGGCGCGGACTTCTGCTACCGCGAAATTCCGGAAACCCTCGATCCCTTTGACACAGCCGCGTTCACAGCGTCTCCCACCGAGTTTTACGTGGTCTGCACCGACGTTTCCACGGGGGAGCCGGTGTACCGGAAGTGCGAAAAGGCGGATCGGGAGGATCTTCTCTGGATCCGCGCGTCGGCGTCGATGCCGCTTGTTTCGCGTGTGGTGGAGGCGGACGGGAGGAAGCTGCTGGACGGCGGCATTGCGGATTCGATTCCGCTGCGCTATTTCCAGAGCATCGGCTACGGGCGCAGCGTGGTCATTCTGACCCAGCCGCGGGGGTATGTGAAGCAGAAGAACCGCCTTCTCCCTCTCATGCGGGCAGCGCTCCGGAGCTATCCGGCGGTGGTGGATGCCATGGCCAGCCGCCACGAGCGATACAACGCGTCGCTCCAATACATTCGTGAGGAAGAAAAACGCGGCTCCGTTCTCGTTCTCTGTCCGGACGAGAAGCTTCCCATCGGCCGCGTGGAGCACGACCCCGCCCGTCTCCGCGCCGTTTACGAAATCGGCCGCTCCTATGGGGAGGCGCATCTTTGTGCGATTCGGGAGTTTCTGGAAGGCTGAAGGGAAGGCTCCGGCGTTTTCCAAGGGGGCAGGGGAAGAAAAAAGCCGCACGTTGACTCCATCAAGCAGAATGCCCGAAGAATCCGCGGATTCTTCGGGCATTTTTCCTTTGCGCACAGAAATTACTGCTTCTTGTACCCACACTTCGGGCATACGCCATTTTGGTTCAGAGCGATCCCGCACAGGGGACAGCGGTCTCTGGAGCCTTCCGGCTGGTATTCCTGGGATGCAGCATTCACGCCGCTGGTGAACGTCAGCTTGGCGATGTTCAGCTTGTCCTTCAGCAGGTCATAGACGATCTTGATCATGCCTTCAACCGTCATGGTTTCCTTCGTTACGACCAGACGGCAGTCGGGATAAGCGGCTGCAAGCTCGGTCCTGAACGCGGGGCCCTTCATCTTATTGGTCGGAGCGCCGTCCTTGATTCCCTGCTCTTCGTAGACGTTCAGGATTGCAGGCAGCAGCGGATCGTCTTCCCGCAGAATCAGGGCATGGTCGAAATTCTTCAGAACCTCCCATGCTGTTTTCTGAATCTCATTGCAGGGAAAGACCATATTGACGCCGGGTTCAACGGAGTCTTCAACTTCGATGGTCAGAACCCCTGTGTGTCCATGCAGGTACTGGGCCTCACCCTTGAAACCATAAAAACGATGTGCGTACTGCAGATCCAATGTCGTAATGCTTCTCATGATAATCCTCCTTATAAATTTGATTTATGAAAACGCTCGTTGCCGCGCTTTTTCCAAGGTTGGTTCATTTCCTGCCGGAACCTTGTTCTTCCTTGCATTCCGGACAGACGCCATGAAAAAGGATGTCGTAACCGGTAAAGTCAAATCCGTGGGCATCCCGGATGCCGCTTTCGAGGCCGCTGACGAACTCCATGTCCACATCAAAGACCCGTCCGCATTTTTCACACCTTACATGACAGTGATTCCCGGTGATATGGTCGAAGCGATCGGCGCTCCCGGGGATCTCAAGCCGGCGGATTTCTCCCATGTCAGATAATAATTTCAGATTGCGATATACCGTTGCCCTGCTGATGGTCGGATGCTCCTTTTTGATCTCGTCGTAGATTTCGTCTGCCGTGGCATGGCTATGCAATTTATTGACGGTTTCCAGGACGATGGAGCGCTGAATCGTATTGCGTCTTATCATGGCAGTTACCTATCAGATACAATGTACTTAATAGTATTATATATCAATAGAGACGGAATGTCAATATTTTCTCCGAAAAAATTTTTTCCCTTCTCGGCGGAGGTGACGGGGGCAGGCAAAAAAACAAGCAAATTCTCCATAGGGAGTGTTTCCTATGGAGAATTTGCTGTTGGATGAGCGTCCGCCAAAACGTGCGGCTTTTCTTTTTGGGTTACTGGTTGATATCCTTATAATTCTGGATACACTTTTCGAGCTTTTTCTCGATCTGAGCGCGCTGGCCTTCGTAATAGGAGACGAAGGCGCCGTCGTTGTTGGAGCCGTAAATGGCGTTGGTGAAGATGGAGCCGATGCCGAGCTCCTTATCCGCCATCATGATGAACGAGCTGCTGATGTGCTCATAGATGATATCGACCATCTGGGCGTCCACGAGGCCGTCGGCGTACTTGACCTTCAGCGCGGTATCGTACCATGCCGGAACCACGGTGCGGTAGGACTGGGCGCAGAGGGCTTCCATGACTGCGCAGACTGCGTCGAGCTTATCGGCCGGTGCGGAGACCGGGACTGCGCCGCCGTTGCCGTTGACGGTTGCTGCCGCGGACATATAGTCGAGGTTTTCGGAGAGCTTCGGGTAGGGGAGGATGCCGTATTCAAAATCCACGTCGCGGAGCTGATGAGCGGTCGAGAACTGGCCGGGGTAGAACAGGGAGGTCTGGTTGATGAAGGTTTCCTGTTTGCTTCCCTCGACGGAGATGTTATCGGAATAGAGGAGGCGGTAGAGGGTCTGGCCCCATTGGATGCCGTCCTCCGTCATGATTTCGAGGACGGGATAGCCGTTCTCGTCGCGGGAGCAGAAGGTCAGGCCGGTGGACATGGACATATAATTCGGGATACCCCACTGTTCGTAGCGGAAGCCGAAGATATCGCCGGGGTCCGCCTTGCCGTCCCCGTTGACGTCGGTATGGACGGTTGAGCAGTAGTCGGCGAAGACGTCGTAGGTCCACGTTCCGTCGAGGACATGGTCGTAGATGCTCTGGACGTCGCCGAAGTAGTTGATGAACATGGGTTTATTGAAGTACATGGCGGACGCGCCGAACATACAGGTGAGGAAAAGGTCGCCGTTGAGGAAGTAGCGCTTGGTATTATCGATGCTGCCCTGCTCCATCATTTCGGTATACCACCAGGGCTGGCTGAGGTCGATGTAGTCGGAGAGGGTCATGAGGTCATAGAAATAGCCGCGGATGGACTGCTGGAACAGGCGGGAGCTTTCCTCCACGATCATGTCGTAGTCGGAGGTGCCGGCCTGGAGTGCGAGGGCGACCTGGTTCGGAAAACCGTCCCACGTTGCGTCGCCGGCGATCCAATTGAGCTTGACGCTCAGGCGTTCTTCAACGGACAGGTTTCGGTTATAGACGGCGTCCATGACGACGTCGCCGCTCAGCTCGCCGACGCAGTCATATTTGACGGTATCTTCCATACCAAAATGGTAAATGTTGATGGTTGCGCCGTCAAACGAGAGGTCATCGGGAAGGTTGTCCGGTGTATTGGCGCGGCTGGGAGCCTCTTCCTCGACGGGAACGTTGGAGCCGGTATCCGTATTTGAGGGAGTTCCGGCGGTTCCTTCTCCTGGATCACCACGGTCAGAACAGGACGCAAGCGATGAAGCGATCACAAGGATACTCAGGAGCAAAGACATATTTTTTTTCATAATGGATGCACCTTTCTTGTTTTTTTACAGTTGAAAGCATATACCTGGGTCGGATGAATCGCTATCTTCATTATATAAGATTTCTATGGGAATGTCAAGATGTTTCTACAGATTAAAATGGGAATTTCTGGATTTCGTGTGTGCTGGGGCGCTGCCCCAGACCCCGCTTAGGAACCTTTTGAGGAAAGGTTCCTA
>JBJFGC010000451.1:0-7192 GCA_051892315.1 Eubacteriales bacterium | reverse complement strand
AAAGGGGGGCAGGGAGTACTGACCTCATAGCACCGCGTAATCTCTTCGTACCTTTGACGCCTCGTCGAGGATGAGAGAGCGTTCGGAAAATGGAACCTTTTCGCCATTGATGAGCTGGTAGGTTTCGTGGCCCTTGCCGGCAAAAAGGACGATATCCCCTTCCTCCGCAATGCGGACAGCGAAACGCACCGCCTCCTCCCGGTCAGTGATGGTGGTATACAGCGCGGACGGATCGAAATGGGAGACAATGTCCGCGATGATGGCGTCCGGATCCTCGAAATTCGGGTTGTCGGATGTAATGACGGAATAGTCCGCGAGGCGGGACGCCGCCTCCGCCAGCTCCTTCCGCCGTCCCTGCGTCCTTCCGCCGACGGAGCCGAAGACGCAGATCAGGCGTTTCGGTTCATATGCCCGCAGAACACGCAGCGCGGCGGTCAGGCTCAGCCCGTTGTGCGCATAGTCGAGAATGAAAGTAACCCCCGGCGTCGCGTCGACAATTTCAAAACGTCCCGTGATGGAAATGGTCCGCAAGGCGTCGGAGCAGGCGCGGAGGCTCACTCCATAGCAGGTACAGGCCGCAATGGCGGCAAGACCGTTGTAAATGCTGAATTCTCCCGGAGTACGCAGCCGGACGCCCGTCCGGATCCCGTCATGTACGACGTCAAAATCAATGCCCAGGGAAGTGGAGTCACGATAAGGACGAAGGTCGGAGCCGCGGAAATCCGCTTCCTTCCGGATGGCGTAGGAAAGAAGCTCGCCGTCCGCACCGTCAATCATGTAGGCGGCATGAGCGTCGTCCGCGTTATAGACCAGGTGCTTCGCGCCAAATTCCTGGTAAAGCCGGCGCTTGGCGTCGCGGTAGTCCTCAAAGGACGCGTGCTCCTCTGCGCTGATGTGGTCGGGCGAAAGGTTGGTATAGAGAACGGTGTCAAAGCGCAGTCCATCGACACGGTGTGTGCAGAGGGCCTGCGAGGAAATTTCCATCACTACATGCGTCACACCCGCATCGGCCATTTTCCGAAAATGATAATGAAGTTCCCGGCTTTCGGGCGTCGTATTGATGGTTTCAAAATGCTTATCCTGATAGACAACGCCATTGGAACCAATGTACGCGCAGTCGATGCCGCACGCGCACAGAATTTCGCGGATGAGGATGGCCGTGGTGGTCTTACCCTTGGTACCGGAGATGCCGATTAAGGTAAGCTGTTCGGCGGGATGGCCGTAAAATTCCGCAGAAAGCGCGGCAAGCGCAGCGCGTGAGGAGGACACAAGAACCTGTACAGCGTCGTCCGGAAGAGGCAGAAGGCGTTCCACGACAAAAGCGCGGCAGCCGCCCCGGTAGACCTGCTCCGCGAACGAATGCCCGTCAAGATGGGCGCCGGGCATGCAGAAAAAGAGACTGCCCTCCCCCGCTCTGCTTGCCTTGCGGGAATCGTACGTGACGTCCGTGAGAACGGGATCTCCCTCTCCGTGGACCTCACAGGGGTACTTCCGGATGAGTTTAGAAAGCTGGATGGACATCAATGAGAGTTCTCCTTTCAAAGTCAAAGTGCGGACGGTTGGACATCCGATGTCACGGGAAAATCATAGTCCGCGGAAAATCCGACCGTACGATGCCCCATCAGCCGGATGGCGCATGCGGCAAGGACGGTCAGGGAGTCGACAATGCGGGCGTCACCAGTCATTTTTCGTCCAATAAGGGAAAGCTCCGTACAGCCGAGAATGGCGCAGTCGCAGCCGGACGCGAACATCGGGTCGATAACGGCGTACAACGCTTCCGGCTCCGGAATTTCCCCCCGCTTGACCTTGCCGTAAATGAGGTCCGTCAGCACCGCCTGCCCTGCTTCGTCGGGGAGTCCCCAGGAAAGGCCGCAGGCCTCCAGCTCGCGCTGGTAAGTGTGGGTGGAGACCGTCCCCTCGGTTGCAAGAATCACCGGCTTGTGAAATCCGCGCCGCTGGATATGCCGTACGGTCTCGGTGATGATGCTCGGCATGGGAATCCCGACCGAGCGGCGTACCTCATCAATAAAATAGTGCGCGGTGTTGCAGGGGATGACGATGGCGGTCGCGCCGTATTCTTCAAGGGAGCGCGCGTCGGCCACCATCGCGTCCAGGGGACTGCGGTCGCTTTTTCCAAGAATGTAAGCGGTGCGGTCGGGTGTGGTCGCGCGGCTGGAAAGAATGATGTCGATGTGATCCTGGTCACACGACGCGGCGGTATGCTCGGTAATCAGTTCATAAAAGTAGGCGCTCGACAGGGGGCCAAGCCCTCCGAGAATTCCGAGCAGGTTACGTTTTTCCATGGCAGCTCCTGATTGCTTCGTCCGGCCGGCATTTTTTCGCTTTGCGCCGGACGGCAATGCTTATCCCTTTTTGGGATAGTAAATTTTGAATTTTTTCTTTTGACGGCGAAGCTGTTCAACGACGCAGAGAAAACGGAGCGGATTGAACGACAGATCCGGCCCGTACCAGACGGAGGAAAACTCCTTCCCTTCCCGGTCGAGCCGTCTGGCCGTCTCCACAAGGGAAGCATCCTCCGTATATTTGTATGCGGTAGCGCGCGGAATATGGTGCCAGAAGACGCTCTGGTCGCAGCGGATGCAGTCGTTCCCGTCGGACTCGAACACCTCTGCGGCGAGCCTAGCCACGTTGATTCCGGCGGAGGTAACGTAGAAGTTGCTTCGTCCCTGCCGGAGATTGACTTCAAAGACGCGGAAATCGTCCGTTGTTCCCTCGCGCAGCTTGATATCAAAGTTGGAGAAGCCGGTGTAGCCGATGGCTTCCAGCATGTCCTTGAGTTTTTCAGCAAGCGGAAATGCGGAAACCGGTTCGGTGACAATCGCGGCATGGTTTCCGAGTCCCTTGGGAGTGTGTTCTTCCAGCATCGTGTGCCCGAGACACATCGCACGTACCTTCCCGTTTTGGTCGGAGAACGCGGTGAACACACGCATCTGCGAGTCGCCGCCTGCGATGAATTCCTGGAGAATCATCTTTTCGGGATAACCGGCGTCGTAGATTTCGCGGAGAATGGCTTCGGCACGGGCGGCGTCCTCCGCCACGTAGACCTTTTTCATTCCGTCAAACGGATGCTTCCAGTAGTCCACGCTGGACGAAGGCTTGACAATAATCGGGTATGCAAAGCCGAGCTTTTCCTCCGTCAGTTCTCCGGCGGATGCTTTGCCGGTCAGAACGACCGTCGTGGGATGAGGGATGCCGAACCGGTCGCAGGTCTCGTAAAACTCGGCCTTCTTGGAGATGGAATCAAGCAGAGATGCCGGCGGGTACGGGCAAAGAAAATCCGACAGCTCGTCGCGGTTGCGGATAATCATGGAAACGTAATCGTCGGTGCAGCCGAACAGAACGAGCTTTTCCCCGAGATGGGCGTCCGCGAACCGATGAAGCGTATCGCGCATGACCTCCTCGTTGTCAATATCGGGAACACAGGTGAAGTGAATGATTTTCGAATATTTGGTGGCGGAAACAGCATAGCGTCCGAACGCATAGGACGTTACGCCGTAAGCCATATGGAATGCCCGCGCGACGTTGTAGCAGTTTAAATCCGCGCCGAGCAGGACGGGGGTGATGGTCTTGTCCATGTTGTACCTCTCTCGATGATTATTCCATAAACTGTTTATGCCATGTCAGGAAGGTGTACGCTGTCCAGATTTTGCGCTGGTTGTTGGCGACACCCGCTTTGTGATCGTCGAGCAGCTTCTGAAGCGCAGGCTGATCGAAATATTCCGCCGCCGCGTCGGACGTGAAGGCTTCCTTGACGATCCCGTAATACTTCTCCTCGCGCAGCCAGCTGCGGATCGGCACCGGGAAGCCCTTTTTCGGCCGGTGCGCCCATTCGTCCGGAAGCGTCTTGTTCGCCGCTGTGCGAAGAACCGCTTTGGTATCGTGACCGTCGATTTTGTATGCGGGCGGAAGCTCCTGCGCCTCCTCCATGACCACCTTGTCCAGATACGGGACACGCAGCTCCAGCGAGTGCGCCATGCTCATTTTGTCCGCCTTGAGCAGGATGTCCCCGGGCAGCCACAGATTCATATCGAGGTACTGCTTCTTTTCCAGCTCGGACAAATCCTTCACCTTATCGTAAATCGGACGGGTGATGTCGTGGACCGACGGTCCCTTTCTGTATGGGTCACGCAGGATGGCGAACGCTTCTTCCTCCGGAAACACGAGAGCCTGACCGATGAAGTAGTCCTCCGGCACGCCGCTTCCCTTGATGAGGAAGTCGTGGCCCTTGAAGTACGGCAGATGATGCGATACCACAGCCGCCCCGCGCCGGAGAAAACCCGGAACCTTTTTGTAGTTCCGCATCATGGGAGATTCGTCGTACCACTCGTACCCCGCGTAAATTTCGTCCGCTCCCTCGCCGGAGAGAACCACCGTGACGTGTTCAGACGCCAGCTTGGACAGGAAGTAGAGCGGCACGGACGACGGATTCGACTGCGGTTCATCCATATGATACTGGATGGTCGGAAAGGCGTCAAAACATTCGTCCGCAGTGATATGACGGAGGAAATTCTGGACGCCGAGCCGCTTGGAAAGCTCCGCGGCCTCGCTGGTTTCGTCAAACTTTTCGTAGTTGAAACCGACGGAGAACGTATCGTTCGGCATGAGAACCGCGGTAATGTAAGAGGAATCCACGCCGCCCGACAGGAAGGAACCGACTTTAACGTCGCTGATGCGGTGCGCGTTGACGGATTCATGCACGCGCGCGTCGATTTTTTCGGCGCATTCCTCATAGGAAAGGCTGGTTTTTCTGGAAAAATGGATGTCCCAGTAACGGGTTTTCGAGAAGGTACCGTTCTGATAGGTAAAATAATGCGCCGGCGGAAGTTTGTACGTATTTTTGAAGAAGGTTTCCTCCATGGACGAGTACTGGAAGGTCAGATACGGCCGGAGGGCGTTTTCGTTGACCTCGGGATGGAATTCGGGATGCTCCAGAAAGCTCTTGATTTCCGAACCGAACAGGAGATGCCCCTTTGCGGTTTTGCAGTAGTAAAACGGTTTGATGCCGAACGGGTCGCGCGCACCGTAAAGCACGCCGGTTTTGGTATCGCAGATCACGAACGCAAACATACCGCGCAGCTTTTCCGCGAGTTTTTCTCCCCATTCCTCGTAGCCGTGAACGAGAACTTCGGTATCGCAGCGGGTCTTGAAAACGTGTCCCGCGGCAATAAGGTCGTCGCGCAGCTGCATGAAGTTGTAGATTTCGCCGTTGAACACGACGACGACGGAGCCGTCCTCATTGTACATGGGCTGGGAACCGTCCGCAAGGTCGATGATGGAAAGACGGCGGAAGCCGAGGGTGACGGCGTCCGCGGCCGTTTCGCCGCTCATATGAAAACCGCCGGAGTCGGGACCGCGGTGGACAATCCGCTCGGCCATACGGCGGATGACGTCCTCGCGGCGGTCAAGAATTCCGGTAAATCCGATAAAACCGCACATAGAGTTGAAAACCTTTCGAGAGTAAAATTCATGGGAATAATTTTATACATTTTATATTATACCACAAATGATAGGACAAATAAATATACCAAAACAGAAATTTTTCATGACGCGGTCTTTTTTTCGTTGTATGAGTGGTACATTCCGCACAAGAAATAATGAAGGACGGATTAGAATTCCATTAAAATCGAAAAATCCCATTCCCACCACCGGGTCGGATGTGCTATAATGAAGAAAAACCGCCGGAGGCCTAAGCTCTCCGGCAAATCTGGAGGAAAAAATGAGTCTGCTCGGTAATCTTTTATGGTTTCTCTGCGGCGGCTTTCTCAGCGCGCTGTCCTGGCTGCTGGCCGGACTTCTCTGGTGCATCACCATCGTCGGAATCCCGGTCGGAGTACAGTGTTTCAAATTTGCGAAGCTGTCCTGCTGTCCGTTCGGGAAGGAGGTCGTGTGGGACGACGGCGCGGTGTCGTTTCTCGTCAACCTGATCTGGATTTGCCTCTCCGGCATCCCGCTGGCATGTGAGCATCTCGCCATGGGGCTTGTGATGTGCGTGACCATTGTCGGGATTCCGTTCGGTCTCCAGCATTTCAAGCTTGCAAAGCTGGCCCTTCTGCCCTTCGGCGCCCGCGTGGTACGGTGAAAACGGCTTTCATCTTTCATCTTGAAAAAGGTTTCCCCATGAAAAAATTTCTTTCCCTTCTCCCCGTTCTCTTCCTGCTTCTCTCCTCCTGCGGCAGCCGGCTCGTTTCTGCGGATCCAACCGTCCCCGAAGTCACGGCGTCGGCCAAGCAGGCGTTTGTCTATGACTTCTCCACGGATCAGCTCGTTCTGTATTCCGCAGAAAAGTCGGACGGGGACGATCGGGTGTATCCGGCCAGCATCACGAAGCTGCTGACCGCCCTGTATGCCCTCGAAATCCTCCCGCCGGACACGCTCATCACCCCGGGAGAGGAGGTGTATCTCCCGCCGGACGGGTCGTCTTCCGCGTACATACGTCCGCATCACACGCTCACGCTGGACATGCTGATTGAGGGGATGATGCTTCCGTCCGGAAACGACGCCGCCTATGCCGTGGCTGCCGCGTGCGGACGGGTTCTCGCGGATGACGAAACGCTGACGCCGGAGGAAGCCGTGACCGTATTCACAGACGGAATGAACGAATACGCCGTGACTCTCGGCTGCACCGGCACGCACTTCACCACCCCCGACGGTTTTGCCGGCGAGGAGCATTACAGCACGGCGGCCGACATGGCAAAAATCGCGGAAGCGGCGGCAAAAAATGACCTCATCCTGACCTACGCCGGCCGGTACACGGACCATGTGATCTACGCCAGCGGTCACGTCAACACATGGACGAACACCAATCAATTCCTCAATCCGTCCTCGCCGTATTATGACGAACGGGTCATCGGCCTGAAAACGGGGAGCATGGCGGGCAGCTATTCCCTCGTGACGCTGTACGACGACGGGGAACGCCGCCTCCTCATCGGCGTCTTCGGCTGTCCCACAGAAAACGCGCGGTACAGAGCCACACGGTCGCTGGCGGAGGTGTTTCTGAATTAGAAGAAGAAATTGCTGGGGAGGATGCTTTTTCAAAAAGGCACCCTCCCCTGCGAAATCCCATAACATCCTCAAAAATTTTTCAAAAACCGCCAACGTTTTCTTTTGTCACGGTACTCTTATAACAGAGCTGCATCAAACCCACGAAAGGACACACCATCATGCTTGACGA
>JBJFGC010000450.1:0-7194 GCA_051892315.1 Eubacteriales bacterium | reverse complement strand
GATCACATCGGCTTGTTCCAATACTTTGACCGCACCTACCGTCATGCCGTCATAATTTCCCGCACCAATACCGACTACATATAGTTTTTTCAAAATGTTACACTCCAATCCTGCATTGCCGCCGCGACAGTCACGCCGTTTTTGGCGGTCTTCGGTACAATCCGTTTTCCGCCTTCGATAACAGCCGCACGTTCGCATACATTATCAACACCCACCGTTTTTCGAACAAACTCAGATGAAACAAATTCGCCCTCGACGGCGTTCAGCTCATCGGCGGAATAAAAGGAGATCGGCAGGTTCATGGCTTTCGCATATTCGGAAAGACCCGCTTCCTCCTGTTTCACATCAATGGAAGCGAGACGACCGATCGCACGGAGGTCAATCTGCCTGCTTTCCAGCGTTTCCTTGACCGCCGCCTGGATGGTTTCCATCGTTGTACCGCGCCGACATCCGATTCCAACGGTCACGATGCGCGGAATCAGGCGAAGGGTTGCGGTATACGGCGAATGCATACCCAATCCGATGAAAATACCGAGTTCTCCGCTGTCCGCCAAAGTCAGTCCGCTCGGTAAGGTTTCCGGCAGCGGAAATTCCGAGCAGACCGGTACATCCCCCACCAGAATCGCGGCGGAAATCTCCTTGGCAAGTTTCATGGACGAGATTGCGCAGTTGTGCGTGACCGCCCAGGTATCGCAGGAGAATTTTCCGCTGCCGTCGGTCGCCGTCGTGATAACGGAAATTGCGCCGATTCCTTCCGCAATGGTCTGCGCCAGTGCGTTGGCTCCACCGATGTGACCGGAAAGAATCGGGATCACAAATTTCCCCTGATCGTCCAGCACAAGCACTGCCGGATCGCTCGTCTTGCTTTTCAGATAGGGGGCAATATCGCGGACAGCGATACCGCAGGCGGAAACGAAAAGCAAAGCGTCGTGATGGTTGAACAGCATTTCCATGTCCGCGCATACTTTTTTATGGGGAGTAAACCCATATTTCAAAGCGAATTTTTCAATGGAATGGACCGCTGAAAAATCAAGATGCAGCAGCTCGCAGAGACGGAAGGCCAGCGCGGAACCGGCATCGGAGAAACAAATGACAGCAATCTTCATTTGCCTGCCTCACGGAATTCGGTCGGGTAGTTCGGATCGTACAGATGCGAGCGGGAAAAATCGCTGGTCAGGAATCTGCCGACGGTGATCAGTGCGGTCTTCGTAATGTTATTTTCCTTCGCCGTCTGTTCTAACGTCGCAACCGTACAGCGACAGATTTTCTCATCTTCTCACGATGCTTTGTAAACGATGGCGGCAGGCGTATCGGGGGCATATCCGCCCTCCATCAGTTCTTTTGTCACTTTGGCGAGAAGACCGGTGCTGAGAAAAAGCACCATCGTCGCGCCGTGGGAAGCAAGGGAGCGCAGATTTTCCGATTCAGGGACAGCCGTATTTCCCGACGCGCGGGTGATGATGACGGTCTGAGAAACATCGGGGAGCGTATACTCGGTTTTCAGAGCCGCTGCCGCCCCGGAAAATGCGCTGACGCCGGGGGTGATGTCGTAAAGAATGCCGAGTTTGTCGAATTCCCGCATCTGCTCACCGATGGCACCGTACAGGGACGGGTCGCCCGACTGCAGCCGAACGGTCATTTTATGCTCTGCCTCTGCCGCTTGGATCACGTCAAGAATTTCCTCCAACGTCATTCTGGCACTGTCGTACTGTGCGCACCCTTCCTTTGCATATTGCAGAAGTTCCTTGTTGATAAGCGATCCCGCATAAAGAATCACGTCCGCTTCTTCCAGATATTTTTTGCCGCGCAGGGTGATGAGGTCAGCCGCACCGCAGCCTGCGCCGATGATATGTACCATAATTCAGTATTCCTTTCGGATCTGCTCTAATATTTCGTCTGCCGACACGGTTTTTCCGAGGATGCCGTAAACCTTGGAGAACGTCACCGCACCCACCTGCATGGAACCGACCGGGCGGTGCGTCAGGTGAAAATCCATGCGTTCCATCACACTTTTCATCACCGCCTGCCGCATACCCTCTTCTTCAAGGATTGCCAGCATATCGTCCGTCATGGCGCTGTTCATAATCCGCCGTACTGCATCCGCAGACGCACCGCACATTCCCGCATGGGAAGCGAAAATCTCCATGCGGCAGTCGCCGTATCGGGAGTGCGTATTGAACATACCGCCTGCTGCCTTGATGAGCTTTCCTATGTGCCCCACAAGCAAGGCACTCTTGAAACCGTATTCGGCAGCAAGAGCGAATGCGTCGCCTATGAAATTGGAAGTGGTAACGGCAATTTCGGGATCGATATGCAGTACGTTTTGGATGTACTCCGCGCCGTAGTTGCCCGGTGTGAACAGCACAGCGGTTCTCCCGTCTGCCGCCCGCATACTAAGCTCCGTGCGGATGGTTTCCACTACAGCTTCGTCGCTCATTGGTTCGACGATTCCGGTGGTGCCGAGAATCGACAGTCCGCCTACAATGCCAAGACGGGGATTGAAGGTCTTCTTCGCAATTTCCACGCCGGCAGGCGCGGAGATGATTACACGCAGACCGCCGGTATAGCCCCAGTCTTCACAAACCTGACGCAATTCTTCGGTAATCATACGACGCGGCGTGGAGTTGATGGCGGCATAGCCCACTGGCTGATCAAGCCCGGGTTTGGTCACACGTCCGATTCCGATGCCGCCGTCGATGAAGATTTCATGTGGTACGTCGGTCTTTTCTGCGCGGGCATAAACCATCATGCCGTTCGTTACATCAGGATCGTCTCCGCTGTCCTTGATAATGCCGCAGGAAACATAGCCCTCTCCTCGTTCGATTTCATGAACGGCCAGATTCAGTCCGATTCCGCGCGGCGTCATGAGATAAACGCTCTCCTGAATTTGATCGCCAAGCAGCATGATTGCAGCCGCTTTGGATGCAGCGGCTGCGCAGGAGCCTGTCGTATAGCCGCGCCGCAGCTTCTTTCCGTCTTTGGTGATAAAGCTGTCCATCATCGTGTGATCTGATACATCAGCGCGTTGACAATCGCCGCCGCTACGTTGGAACCGCCCTTGCGCCCGCGCGCAACAATGTACGGCACACCGGCCTGCATGATGGCATCCTTTGCTTCAAGGATGTTGACAAATCCTACGGGAACGCCGATCACAAGCTCCGGCTTGATCCTGCCGGCATCGATTTGATCACGCAATGCCAGAAGGGCGGTGGGCGCGTTGCCGATAACAAAAATCAGCGGTTTTGTCAGCTGAGATGCTTTTTCCATAGAAGCAGCCGCACGGGTACAGCCGCGCGATTGAGCCATGTCCGCCACATCGGGATCGCTCATAAAGCAGTGGATTTCGCAGCCGAGCTTTCCTGCCGCCGCTTTATTGATTCCCGACTTTGCCATCTGTGTATCCGTTACGATATCGCAGCCGTTCCGGAGCGCGTCCAGGGCTTTCGCCACAGCGCCATCGGAAAAGGCGAGATTCACAGCATAATCGAAATCGGCGGTACAGTGGATGACGCGCTTGACCACCGCCTTGTTTTCGTCAGGGATTTTCACCGTCAGTTCGTTTTCGATGATCTCCATGCTGCGCTTTTCTATTTCCTTCGGGTCGTGAATGATCATGCTTTTTTCTCCTTGTATGCCAAGCATTTTCGATAAAATTCCGCCGCTGCCGCACCATTGGACGGCAGATACAGGTGCGGATAACCTGCGTACAGTGTTTCGCTTGAAACAACGCAGTCATATACTTTTCCATTGGTTTTCTCAGCCGTGTAGCTTTTCCCGCAGTCCGTGCTGTCCCAGTAATGGAACTCATGTCCCCGCAGGGTGGTTCCGGCTGCACCGAAAAGATCTGCACGGTGTGAGGTTAAGGTGACATAGCCAAAACGCACCAGCTTTCCCGTGTTCACACTCTCATGAGGCAGAACGCCGCACATTGGATGCCCGTCCAGCGACACGCCGAGATATTGAAACCCGCCGCACTCCGCAATGGTCGGCATGCCTGATGCAATCGCCGCACGGACGGACGATTTTGCGGTATCGTTGACAGCCAGCTTCTCTGCGTACAATTCGGGATAACCGCCGGGAAGCAGCAGACCGTCCGCTTCCGGTACCGGCTCATCCGCCAGCGGCGAGAACGGAAGAATTTCCGCCCCCATCCGCTCAAGCAGGGACAGGTTATCCCGATAGCTGAAGCAGAATGCCGCATCCCGCGCCAGCGCAATTCGGACCGGAGCAAGCTTCGGAATTGCAGGCGGCGTATAATCGAGCCAATCTGCGGATTCTGCCGCAGCGATCAGAGCGTCGAGATCGAGAGTATCCGCACAGACATCGGCAATTTTGTTCAGCTTTTCAGACAGATGGTCAATTTCCCCGGCAGTAACCAAACCAAGATGTCTTGAACCGAGGATGCAATCTTCCGGCAGCTTCGGAAGATAGCCGATGGTTTTGAGCCGTCCGGCGAAACGCGCCTCGGTCAGCCGCTTCAGATTGGCAAAGGTCATGGCGGTAACGTTGTTGAAAATCACGCTGCAGATCCTGCTGTCGTCAACAAAATGCAAAAAACCATCCATGACCGCCAGAAGCGATGCCGCCGCGCCTTTTCCGTTCACGACAAGCACAACCGGCGTCCGTGTTTCCCGCGCGACAGTGTAGGTGCTGTTTTCCGTACCGTCCGCTCCTGTACCGTCATAATAACCCATCACGCCCTCCACAACCGTTATTTCGCCGCTGTTTTCTGCCAGCAGATACCGCAGCAGATTGCCGCCGCAGAAAAACGGGTCGAGGTTCGTGCAGTCTATCCCAAGTACCGACTGATGGAACATCGGATCAATGTAATCGGGGCCGCATTTGCAGGAAGCAGCGTGAATGCCGCGTCGTTTCATGAGAGACAGAATCGCACAGACCGCTGTGGTTTTGCCGCTTCCGCTGGAGGTTCCCGCAATCAAAACGCGGGGTACTTTTCGGATCATACCGGCACCTCTGGAAGAAGCTTTCCGCGTGCATAATCCAGCAGCACGCCGTTCGCATGGTTGAATTCACCGACAGGACAGCCGCAGTCGATGACTGCTTCAACACGGTCGATGATCCGTTTCGCCTTCTCGATCGCGGCATCGGAAATTGTCTCAAACGCTCTTGCCGTGACAAGTTCCGCCGCTAACATCGACGCGACAGCATAATCCACATCGTTTTCAAACAGAATCCCCGCGGCAAATGGGATGCCTGCTTTCTGCAGGGCACGGTAACAGGGAATTCCGAAGCCGCCTCCGCCAATCAGGAAAAACTGCGCATTTCCTACAGGCTTGGACAACTCTACGCTTCCCAGCAGCGCGTTGTAGGAACCGCGTTCCATCCCGTAAAGCTGATTGATTCGCTCGTCGGAAAAAATGTCGTCCGGTTTTCCGCAGGCGGCGATGCGATCGCCCTTGACACAGACGATCTTATCGGAAACCTTGCAGGCCAGATCAATCTCATGCAGGCTCATAACGACAAGGATCTTCTGCTTCTTCGCCATGTCATTGAGGATTTCCAGCAGTTCAATCTTATGCTTTATGTCGAGGAAGGAGGTCGGCTCATCCAGCACGATGATCTCCGGCTCCTGACAGATTGCACGGGCCAGCATAATACGCTGACGCTGTCCGTCGCTGACCGCGGTGAAATCCCGGTCGTACAAATCCTCCGCATGGACACGGCGCAGGGATTCCATGACGATTTCATGGTCGCGCGCCGTCAGCTTGCCGAAGGAATTGGTGTAAGGATAACGTCCCGAGGCGACCAGATCGCCGCAGGTCATCAGTTCCGGACGTACCCGCTCGGTGAGGACAACCGCCATACGGGTAGCCACATCGCGTCCGTTCATGGTTCGCATATTCTTTCCGTCGATGTAAACGACGCCCGAAATCGCCGCCAGATGGCGGGTAATACTTTTGAGGATGGTCGATTTTCCCGAACCGTTGGGACCGATCAGCGTCAGAATCTCGCCTTTTTTCAATTCCAGCGAAATATCCGAAATCAGCGCCTTTCCGTTATAGCCGACGGTCAGGTTTTCGGTCAAAAAATAAGAATCATTCCTCACTTCTGGATCTCCTTGCTATCATCAGCCAGATGACAATCGGTGCGCCTACAGCGCTGGTTACAGTGCCGACGGAAAGCTCGGTCGGAGAGAACATGGTGCGGGCAATCAGGTCACAGATCATGCAGAAAACCGCGCCGCAAAGGAAGGATGCGGGAATCATCAGGTGCGGCTTCTGGGTTTTCAGCATGATACGGGTGATGTGAGGGACCGCGATCCCGACAAAAGAAATCGGCCCGGCAAATGCCGTCACACAAGCGGATAAAATACTGGAAAAGAGAATGAGCATCATACGGAACAGCTTGATGTTCACGCCAAGACTCTGAGCATAGCCTTCTCCCAAAGCATACGCCGAAATCGGTTTGGAGAGGAAGAAAACTGCTGCGGCTGCGGGCAGGACGATCGCTGCGGCAACCTTGAGATTCGCCCAACCCGCGCCGCTGAAGCTGCCAAGCGACCAGTGCGTCAGGTTGACAATGTCCGATTCATTGGCAAAATTTATGAGAAAATCCGTGACTGCCGAACAGATATAGCTGATCATGATTCCGATCACCAGCAGCATGGACATATTCTTGATTTTCCCCGAAAAAGCCAGCACAAACAGCATGGACAGCATCGAACCAATGAAGGAAGCAAACACCGTAATCGACACCGGTACATTGGAAAAACAGCCGCTGAGCGCAATGGTGACGACCGCCAGAAACATTTTCGCACCGGAGGAAATCCCAAGGACGAACGGACCGGCGATGGGGTTGCGGAAGAAGGTCTGAAGCAGGAAACCGGACAAGGCCAGTGCTCCTCCGAGGACCGCCGACGTCAGAAGGCGCGGAAGACGGATTTTCATGATGATATTATAGGAATTGAGATCCGAATCATCCCGCAGGAAGATGATTTTCAGAATCTGCTCGATTGAAATATCCACACTGCCGGTGTTGATGTTCCATACAACCGCGGCACAGAACAGAATCAGCAGGGAAAGGAATACCATGCAGTAACGCATGGTATTTATATGGTTTCTTTTCATTATTTCAGACGCTTCAGATAGGTCAGAACGTCCGTATCCGCATCTGCCTCAAGCATGAGGTGAATGTCGTTGATCATGCTGCCGATGGTGTCCTGAATCTGGAAGA
>JBJFGC010000449.1:0-1876 GCA_051892315.1 Eubacteriales bacterium | reverse complement strand
TGATTATACCATAAAAACGCAGCCGCTGTCAATCCACAGAGCGAATTTTTCAGAGGAAAATCGAGGAGAAGGTGTCAGGGGGGCCGGATGGAACGTCCCTCGCCTTTTCTTACGCGTTCTGCATCAGAATCTGCGGTTCCGTAATCAGGGGATAGGCCACCAGAGCATCCGCGTCAAGGTTTTCGCGGTGCATATCAACCGCAGTGATGCGGCTGTTTTCGTAGGTAGTGTAATAGTAGATGCCGAGGTCGGTGTTGCAGCAGGAGGTGTAAATGGTGATTTCATAGGCGTCGCCGAGCTTCACACAGCCTCTTTGCTGGGCGACAGATCCAAGAATGTGGAAGAACTGGTTCACACTCTCGGTCTCCGATTCGCCCGACACGGAATTCAGCTTTGTGAAGGCCACACGGACAAAGCGGGAATTGGAGGAGAGATCGCCCGGCAGACCGAGCGCGCCCATCCCGCGGCTGTAGGTGTCCAGCGAAAGACGATCCGAGAAATGATTCACCGGCGGCTCCTTGGATAATGCCATGTAGTTGTTCAGCGTGAAAAGCTGTACCGGAAACGGCGGATTGTTCGTCAGTACGCCCACCGGATTGTCGTAGACGTGCAGGCCGTCTGCCGTGGACTCCACCGTCACCGCCTCGTCAGCGTCGGCAAGGATCCAGTGCAGCGGCGACAGCGGAAACTGCTCGCTGAACGCCAGATTGACCAGATTCAGCCGCGCCAGCAGAACGCGCGCTTCCGCAACCGTAGCACATTGTCCGAGAATCCACGGAATGAACTCAAACGGCGTAACGTTGTCCCGTTCGTCCGCCGCCGAATGGTAGACAGCGTTGCCCGGAAAGTTCAGCCCCGCCATGCTGAGTCCTTTTTCGTTCGTCGCGTCGTAGTACAGCGGATAGTCCCCCGATACCATCGCCATGCCGATGAGGGCGTAATGCTTCTCCAGCGTCCCGGCCAGACGGAAGCGGAAAGGATAACGGCGCGGCGTCACCGTGACCGTCTCCACATAGGAGTATTCATAGTCCAGCGTGCGTCCGAAATAGTGACATTTTGTATGATAAGTTGCTGCAGTACACATAGCCTGCACCTCCAGAAGAAAGATGAATATGGATAGGTTCCTCCCAAGGGTTCCCGAAAACTGCACCTTTTATCCGAAGAAAAGGTGTTCGAGGAGAACCGGACGGAAAATTGATCGCATCAGAAAACCATATTGGCGAAAATCCGTTCCATCCGTGTATCCGGGAAACGGGTATCAATGAGACGCCAGAACGCGTTCGCGGCAGCGGCGCCGCTGAGGCGTCCGGACCAACGGTAAACAGCGACCAGGCTGACCGCCGCATTGAAGACAAAAAAGGCTGCGAGCGCCCAGGTGAGAATTTTCCCCTGCTTTTCCGGAAGCTTGAGAATCCAGTTCGCCATTCGCGGGTAAATATTCTTGACCCAAAGGACGCCGAGCGCGCCCCAGAAGGCCGAATACAGCAGGCAGATTCGTCCGTTCAGGTTAAACGGCATGTTGCTGTAGTCCCACGAACGGGAGCCGAACAGCATTTCCTGTCCGAGCGAGCAGAGGTACTCGACCGCGCTCCCGACGGTCATGCCGCCAAGGAAGGACAGCCACCGTCCGTGATTCCGGAACCGATACAGCGCGGCGGTCAGTGCAACTGCGCCCGCGCCGTAAAGCAGATTGAACGGCCCGTACACCAGTCCTGCGCGGCTTTCCAGATGCCCATTTTGCAGAATGCACCACAGCGATTCCACCACCACACCCGCAAAACTGCCGATGTAACAGATCCACAGCAGCTTATAGCCGTTCAGTCCCTGGGTAAAGTGATGGGTTTTCTGTTCCGTCAGGTCAATGACCGAGTTGGCA
>JBJFGC010000448.1:0-7230 GCA_051892315.1 Eubacteriales bacterium | reverse complement strand
GCACCCGAACGCTGAATGACGGTGATTCCGGATGCAAAATGTCGCCTGCCATGCGACCAAACCTTTCTTCCGATGTGATATACTGGTGTCACAACAGAAAGAGAGGTATTTTTATGAACAACACAACCGAACTCGTATTTATCCTTGACGCAAGCGGCTCGATGGCAGGCTTTGAGGCGGACACCATCGGCGGATTCAATGCCATGCTCGAGAAGCAGAAGAAACTGGATGGCAAGGTGTACGTCTCCACCGTTCTTTTCTCCAATGACAGTGAAGTCATCCACGACCGCCGGGACATCAACGATATCCGTCCCCTTACCGAAGCCGACTATCGCGTGGGCGGATGCACGGCTTTGCTGGATGCGGTCGGCGGCGCGATTCACCACATCGGCAACATCCACAAATATGCCCGAAGGGAAGACGTGCCGGAGCACACCATGTTCGTTATCACCACGGACGGGATGGAAAACGCCAGCCGGCAGTACAGCAGCGACAAGGTGAAGAAGATGATCCGCCGGCAGGAGGAAAAATACGGATGGGAATTCCTGTTTGTGGCGGCGAATATTGATGCGGTGGAGACAGCGGAGCATATCGGCATCCGACGGGAGCGTGCGGCGAATTATACCCAGTCGAAGGAAGGCACGGCGACGCTGTATGAGGCTGTGGACTGTGCTGTTTCCGCCATGCGTTGTGGGAGTCCTGTCGGTACGGATTGGGCGAAGAAGCTGAAGAAGGAATGAGGGAGGCACGTTTGGTCCCCCTGAGCGGATGGTACGGAGATGGAGAAATTGTGCTGCGGCAGGCAGAGAACAGGCCGGTATACCTGATGGGTATACCGGCTGAATTTGTGTACGGGAATTTTGAAAATGCTGTAATCTCAGTCTTATTGCTTAAAACTGTTGAGGTTTGGAAAAAGCTGTGATATAATGGAGGGTAAGAAGTTGATGCCTCCCCATACCGGAACTTCAGCAAAAATGGGCGGGCATCCATGTTCGGACGGAAAGAAGATCAAATGAAAAACATACTCATCACCGGCGCATACGGCGGCATGGGTCGCGCGGCGGCCAAAGCCCTGCAGTCCTGCGGCTTCCGGATATTTGCACTGGATCGAAAAAGCTGTGAAGCCGAGGAAAACATCATCCCCATCGAAGCGGACATCACCTCAGAGGAGAGCGTGAAAGCCGCGTTTGATGCGGTGCGAACCCATACCGACCATCTGTACGCCGTCGTGCATTTTGCCGGGATCTATATGCTCGATTCGCTTGCGGAGATGGACAGCGACAGCTTCCGCCGGATCTTTGACGTGAATCTGTACGGCGCGTTTCTCATCAACAGGACGTTTCTGCCGCTTCTCGGAGAGGGCAGCCGCATTCTCATCACCACCAGTGAACTGGCCCCGCTGGATCCGCTTCCGTTCACGGGAATTTACGCCGTGACCAAAGGTGCGCTGGACAAGTACGCCTATTCGCTCGGTATGGAGCTGCAGTTGCTGGGGATTTCCGTTTCGGTGCTTCGTGCGGGTGCGGTGGACACGGGAATGCTTGGTGTTTCCACCGATGCGTTGGATCGATTCTGTGCCAAAACGCAACGGTACTCCTGCAACGCAGATCGGTTCAGGCGGATTGTAAACCGTGTGGAGGCGCGATGCATTCCGCCCGAAACGATTGCCGGAAAAGTCGTGCGGATTCTCACAAAACGGAATCCGGCATTCGCATACAGTATCAACCGGAATCCGCTCCTGCTTCTGCTGAATGTTCTGCCGAAGCGGATGCAGCTGTGGGCGATCCGGATGGTGCTGAAGTGAAGCTGCCGCACCCCCTTCCAAAAACTTGAAACGGAAGGAATCGACAAAGTTTGTGCAAATTTTTTGCATGATTTGCACGACATCCTGCCCCTGTTCTTCGTTTGAAAGTTTTTGAAGTGGGGTTCGGGGAGAAACTTTTTTCAAAAAGTTTCTCCCCGATTCTTCCCCTTTCCCCCCTTCCTCGCTTTTATTTTCCAAGCAGCTTTTTCATGGCTTTCCAGCCTTCGTCCGCGTAGAAGCGGTGTTCGCCCTCGCCGACGACCATGGTACAGTTGTCCGGCACGCCGGCCGCCTGATAGATGCTTTGAATGATTCCGAAGGATTCCTCGACACCCTTCAGCGGGAAGATCGGGTCGTTGCGGCCGCAGACCACCACGAGTTTTTTCGGTGCAATCATCACCGCGAGGTCGCCCATATCAAAGTATTTTTGAATCCGCGGGATGTAGTTGCAGGAGCAGTGGCGCATAGCGACGATGGAATCGCGGTACGTGCAGACCGCGCAGGAGGGCATATAGCCGTCAAAACGATGCTCAAGGCAGGCGGCGTAGTAGGTCGCAGTACCGCCGCCGGAGTTGCCCATGAGGACGGAGCCGTCGGTGGTGACGAGGTCCGGAAAATGGAGAAGAACAGCGTCGAGTGCCCGGCTGACATCCCAGATCCGTTCACCGATCACGGTACGGCCGAGCAGAAGCGCGGTCATCACAGGACGTTCGCATGCAGGACCTTGCTCCGTTCCGCCGCACGCGCCGAACGCGCGCTGTTCCACGGCGAGCGCTGCGAATCCTTCCTTCACCGCACGGACGGCAAAATCGCGGTCGCCGTCCAGAGAATCCTCATCACCGGGATATTTCGCTATGCCGATGGAAAGGTGCGCGCCCTTGGAATGTCCCTGCAGACAGACGCACAGCGGAAGCGGACCGTCCTGCACCGGCGGAAGAAGATCGGCGTGTGTAAAGTAGCCTTCCTCGGTCTGCAGGACGAAGTGAATCCGCCGGTTTCCGTTCAACTCTCCGTCCTCGGTGATTGAAAAGATGGGGTCGCACGCGGTAAACTCCTCCATTCCAAGCAGCTCACGCAGCTTTTGCGTGCAGATTTCCCGCCACGCATTCAGGTCGGACGTTCCGTCGTACCGCAAAGCGGGTCGGATCGCGTTGGACAGGTCGATATGATGCTGTAAGGGCTGAGTATTCATAAAAATCCTCCTGTTGTTGATTTCTTTTTTGTGTATTATAGCATAAAATAAGGAACGGCACAAGGGGAAAATGGGATTTTGTATATGGAAGGCAGGAACGCAGCTTATAATAAATGCACAAATTGCTATGTCAGATTTTGTCGTAATTCACAATTGACAAACCACACTGTCGGGTGTTATAATTACTCCATCCAAAAACCGATGAGGAATCGTGAGTAACCAGAGGACAGAACGTCGCAGAGAGCCGCCGGCGGTGGAAAGGCGGTACGGGAAACTATGGCGAATGGGGTTCCGAGGGCAAGCAGAACCAAGCTCAGCCTTGCAGTATGCGCGCCGGAGAAGGGCACTCCGTTATCAAAAACCGGCATATGAAGTATGCGAAGAAAGTGGACGCATGGCGTCAAGCAGGGTGGCACCGCAGGAGTTTTCGTTGATGATACGGCTCTTGTCCCGGCATTTCCGTTGGGACAGGAGTTTTTTTGTTCTTGTCTGACGGGATTCACAAAAATTTTTATCGTGAGGAGAACAAAATCATGACAACCAATCCGAACATTCCGAGAAAAATTTATCTTTCCGAGGATGAGATTCCAACCAAATGGTACAACCTTCGTGCGGATATGAAGAAAAAGCCTGCACCGCTGCTGAACCCCGGAACCGGCAAACCGGCAACGCTGGAGGAACTGAGCCACGTGTTCTGCGATGAACTGGCGGCGCAGGAACTGGACGACACTACGCCATACTTTGAGATTCCGGAAGAAATCCGGGAATATTACAAAACTTATCGTCCCTCTCCGCTCGGACGCGCACGTGACCTTGAAAAATACCTCGACACGCCGGCAGAGATTTACTACAAATTTGAAGGAAACAACACCAGCGGAAGCCACAAGCTGAACTCGTCCATTGCACAGGCGTACTACGCAAAGAAGCAGGGACTGCTCGGCGTGACGACCGAAACGGGCGCGGGCCAGTGGGGGACGGCGCTGTCCATGGCATGCGCGCATTTCGGCATTGACTGCCGTGTGTTCATGGTAAAGTGTTCGTACGAGCAGAAGCCGTTCCGCCGCGAGGTGATGCGGACCTACGGTGCGAACGTGACGCCTTCTCCGTCGAACACCACGGAAGTGGGGCGCCGGCTTCTTGAGGAATTCCCGGGAACGACGGGAAGCCTCGGCTGCGCGATTTCCGAAGCGGTTGAGTGTGCGCTGACGAACGAGGGCTATCGTTATGTTCTGGGAAGTGTGCTGGCGCAGGTTCTGCTGCATCAGTCGGTCATCGGTCTGGAAACCAAGACGGCGTGCGATAAGTACGGCATTCATCCGGACGTCATCATCGGCTGTGCGGGCGGCGGCTCCAACTTAGGCGGTTTGATTGCGCCGTTCATGGGCGAAAAACTGCGCGGCGAAGCAGACTACCGCATCATCGCGGTGGAACCGAAATCCTGTCCGAGCCTGACGCGCGGACGCTACGTTTACGACTTCTGTGATACGGGCCGTGTCTGCCCACTGGCAAAGATGTACACGCTCGGCTCGTCCTTCATTCCGGCTGCGGACCATGCGGGCGGACTTCGCTACCACGGTATGTCGTCCGTTCTCAGCGAGCTGTACGACCAGGGCTTGATGGAAGCGGTGGCTGTTGGTCAGAACGATGTCTTTGAGGCAGCGGAAATCTTCGCACGCACCGAAGGCATTCTTCCGGCACCGGAATCCTCCCACGCAATTCGTGTGGCCATTGACGAAGCTCTCCGCTGCCGCGAGACAGGCGAAAAGAAGACCATCGTCTTTGGCCTGACGGGAACCGGCTACTTTGATATGTACGCTTACGAAAAATTCCACGACGGAAAAATGACAACTTACATCCCGAGCGACGCGGAAATCGGCGAAAGTCTCTCGAAGGTTCCGGAAATCGGCTGAGAGGACTTTGTTCCAAACCAAACCATAAGAAAGGGACCTTTCGGAAAAAGGTCCCTTTTGAATGTTCTTTCTTCCATCCAACAAAAGCCGTACGTTCGGTCAGATTCCGGACGTACGGCTTGTTTTTTTGTTTTGGGCTGCGTTTTTTGATTTCGCGTCCTTGCCCATGATTGATTTTTTTGGAACAGGACGGCGTTTTGCAAGCATAAGCTCAGGGGAGGATGCTTTTTCCTCCCCTGAAAAACTCAATTTTTAAATTGTTCTCTTATACTGCGGACCATAGGCAGCGCACGCTCTGTAGTCGGCGCCTTCCTTGTCCATGCCGAAGGCGTTCCATGCTGCCGGACGGAAAATCTTTTCCTCCGGAACGTTGTGCATCGCGACCGGAATGCGGAGCATCGAGCAGAATGTGATGAGGTCTGCGCCGATGTGACCGTAGCTGATGGCGCCGTGGTTGGCTCCCCAGTTGTTCATGACGTCGTACGCGGTCTTGAACGCGCCCTTACCGGTGCAGCGCGGTGCGAACCAGGTGCACGGCCAGGTGTAGTCGGTACGCTTCCAGAGAATGTCGTTCACATCATCGGGCAGCGCGACGGTCCAGCCTTCTGCGATCTGGAGCATCGGCCCAAGCCCCTGAACAAGATTCAGACGAATCATGGTGCAGGGCATTTCGGCCTTGGTGACGAAACGGGAGGAATAACCGCCGCCGCGGAAGTAACCGAGGTCCGCCGGATTCCATGTGGTGGCCGCGAGAATCCGGTCGCAGTCCTCTTGTGTCATGTCGTACCACGGCTTCATCACGGGAGTACCGTCTGCATCACGCGCTTCGCCGGAAGCGTCGAGGCAGGCCGCGCCGGAGTTGATGAGGTGGATAAATCCGTCTGCTTCCTTGGCATGGCCGGTGATTTCGTAACCGGTGACGCGCTTGACGGATTCGCCGGACCAGTAGGTACGAACGTCCGCGAAAATCTGAGCACGGTTGGTGAGCAGCTTCATAAAGAGCATCCCAAGTCCGTTGAGAACGTCGTTTTCGGTGGCGAGGATGTAGGGTTCGCGGATGCCGTTCCAGTCGAAGGAGGTATTGAGCAGCGCTTCCGCGAAGTCGGCGTTGGGATAGAAGTCGGTCCACTGACGCTGACCCTGGAAACCGGCGGCGATGGCGTTGTGACCGACCATTTCTTCCTCGCGGCCTTCGGGCAGGTTCGGGTTGCCGTTCATGAGGTCCTTGATGATGACCATCATTTTGACGACGAATTCCCACTGTTCGTCCTTAATCTCACGGGTATTCTGGAGTTCCGGCGGGTTCTTGTCAAAGCCTTCGATGCACTTTGCTTTCGTCCAGGCGAGGGCTTTTTCGTATTCGTCCTTATCGTAGATTTCTTCGGTCATGCGGCGGATGATTTCGACCTCGTCCACGGATTCGACACGCATACCGAGGTATTCCTCGATGAAGCGGGAGTCGATGATGGAGCCGCCGATGCCCATACAGATGGAACCGATCTGGAGATAGGACTTGCCGCGCATGGTAGCGGCAGCCACAGCGGCACGTCCGAAGCGGAGGAGCTTTTCCTCAACGTCGGCGGGAATGGTGGTGTCGTTCAAATCCTGAACGTCATGGCCATAGATGCCGAACGCGGGGAGACCCTTCTGGGCATGGGTAGCAAGGACGGAAGCGAGGTAGACGGCGCCGGGACGTTCGGTACCGTTAAATCCCCATACGGCTTTGATGGTATTCGGGTCCTGGTCCATGGTTTCGGAACCGTAGCACCAGCAGGGGGTGACGGTGAGGGTGATGTCCACGCCTTCCTTCTTGAACTTTGCGGCGCAGGCAGCGCTTTCTCCGACGCGGCCGATGGTAGTGTCCGCGATGACGACCTTTACAGGCTCGCCGTTGGAGTAGCGGAGGTTTTCGGTAAAGAGCTTTGCAGCGGCGCGGGCCATATTCATGGTCTGATCTTCGAGGGACTCACGGACCTTGAGTGCGCCTCGTCTGCCGTCGATGGTGGGGCGAATCCCGATGACCGGATAATCGCCGACAAGTCTGGATTTTGCCATTATGATCATTCCTTTCGAGGTATAGAATTTGAGGTTCTCAGAAAAAACTTTTGGGAAAAAGTTTTCCCAAAACCCCTTTCAAAAAACTTTATACTGAAAAAAGAGAAACAGAGTTTGTCCAAAACGTTTGAAAGGGGCGGACGAATCGCTTTCTATAGGGAATTATACCATGGGCAATGGAAAAATGCAATGTGTTTTTATGAATTTTATATTTCTACGGCGTAGAGACTGAGCCAGTCACGGTCCTTTTCGGTGGGAGTGGAGAGAAG
>JBJFGC010000447.1:0-1879 GCA_051892315.1 Eubacteriales bacterium | reverse complement strand
CTGCTCCCATTATCACGGCGATGAGGTGCAGTCCGTCGCGCTTTGCTGTGGCGCTTATACAGAACCCTGCTTTTGATGTCGATCCCGTCTTAAGTCCGGTAGCGCCGTTATAGAAGCGGATAAGCCTGTTCGTGTTCGTCAGTCCGAACGCTCCGTCGCGGATCGAATCCATCCAGATTGTCGAATACTTTGTGATGGTTTCATGCTTAAGCAGCTCCCGCGACATCAGAGCTATATCGTACGCGCTTGATAGATGCTTCGTCGTGTCATCGTCGAGCCCCGTGACGTTCTCGAAATGAGTGTTGTTCATTCCGAGCTCAGCCGCCCTCTCGTTCATTCGGTTTACAAACGCCTCCTCGCTCCCCGCGACCTTTTCAGCGAGAGCGACAGCCGCGTCGTTTGCCGAGGCAATAATTACACATTTGAGCATCTCCTCGGCTTTCATCGTTTCGCCCGGCTCGAGATAAACCTGGGACCCGCCCATCGACGCCGCGTATTCGCTGACGGTAATTTCTTCCTCCAGGGAAATGTTTCCTGCGTCGACTTCTTCCATAAAAAGAAGCAGCGTCATAATTTTTGTAACCGACGCGGGAGGTAGGGCACGGTCTGCATTTTTTGCGTACAGTACCGTGCCGGTAGCGGTGTCCATGAGAACGGCGGAATCTGCATTGACATCGAACGGAAGATTGTCCGGTACGTCTGCGGCGACCGGGACCGGACACACAAGGAAAAGCAATATGGTCACCAGTACAAGTAGTTTTGACATAAAATCACTCCGGTAAATACAGAATTGAAGTTATTCCATATATACCGGAGAAATTTCAAAATTATGACTTAAAATAACGTGCGCGCGATGGACTTACCCCTCGTTCAGGATCCGCATGAATTCGTCACCGGTGATGGTTTCGTTTTCATAAAGATACTGTGCAAGATGGTCGAGCTGGTCCCGGTTGTCCTTGAGAATCTGCACGGCTTTCTCATGCTGCTTCCGTACCAGCGCCACCACCTGACGGTCGATTTCAGCCTGGGTTTCTGCGGAACACGCCAATGTCGCGTCTCCGCCGAGGTATTGGTTCGTAACCGTTTCCATAGCCACCATATCAAAGGCCTCGCTCATGCCATATTGGGTAATCATGGCGCGTGCCAGTTTCGTTGCCTGCTCAATATCGTTGGACGCTCCGGTTGAAATGGAACCGACAGCGACTTCCTCCGCCGCGCGGCCGCCCGTATAGGTAGCGATTTTGTTTTCAATTTCCTCTTTACTCATGAGGTAGTGATTCCCCTCATCCACCTGCATGGTATAGCCGAGCGCACCGGAGGTTCGCGGGACGATGGTAATCTTCTGCACCGGCGCGGAATTGGTCTGCTTCGCTGCTACCAGCGCGTGTCCGATTTCATGATAAGCGACAATCATTTTTTCACGATCGGTCAGGATGGCGTTTTTCTTCTGATAGCCGGCAATGACCACCTCAATGCTCTCCTCCAGATCCGCCTGGGTCGCACAGTTCCGACCAGCACGGACGGCTCGAAGCGCTGCTTCGTTGATGATGTTTGCCAGTTCCGCACCCGAAGCGCCGGACGCCATGCGCGCGATACGGTTAAAATCCACCCCTGGATCGATCTTGATCTTTTTCGCGTGAACACGGAGAATTTCCTCACGTCCGATCAAATCGGGAAGCTCGACAGGAACACGGCGGTCAAACCGTCCGGGACGCGTCAGCGCGGGATCAAGAGTTTCGGGACGGTTGGTAGCAGCAAGGATGATGACACCGGTGTTTCCCTCAAAACCGTCCATTTCGGTGAGCAGCTGATTGAGGGTCTGCTCCCTCTCGTCGTTCCCTCCGATGCGTCCGTCACGCTTCTGACCGATAGCATCGAT
>JBJFGC010000446.1:0-1883 GCA_051892315.1 Eubacteriales bacterium | reverse complement strand
GGTGGTGCCTTCCGCCAGGACGATTTTCGCGTTCTCGGGCAGCTTCACCGCGGTTTCAGCGGTGGTGGTAAAGTTCACGCCGCTGAGAGTGAGGGTGTTGTCCGCCCATGTACTTTCCGCTGTGCCTGTTTTCGCGGCGTTGAGCATCTCCAGTGCCGCGTTTGCGTCGACGGTGAAGTCCGCCGTTTTCGTTGCCGGGTCCGCCGCCAGCGCGGTGGCGGGCAGCAGGCTCAGGCACATCACCAGGGAAAGCAGTATGCTGAGTCCCCGCCGCAAAGTTAGATTGTGTTTCATGTGGTTTCCTCCATTTTTTGTAGTCAATGTTTCCGCTCCGCCATGGACAGCAGCTCGTCATGGCTTGGCTCAACATTGCCAAAGCGGATAAAGATGCCGTTTGTTACGGCGCTGTTCCAGACCTTCGGGTCAGCAGGCGGGAGAAAAAGGCTTCACGTTCCGCAGCAGACGGGCACCGGATACGAAATCCACCTGCAAAATGTGATCCGGCAGCGGCGCTGCGGCGGTAAGATACCTTCGTTTCGGAGGCGTCCTCTCCCTCGGGTTTGCAACAGACAAAAATTCCACTGTACCAAGAGTTTACCGTAAAATAAAAGAAAAAACCATTAACCAAAGGTTAGGTTTTGGCGTCCGGCGTCGGATTTTTGTAGCTGCTGCATTGCATTTGCCTTGCACCAGATTTGCACCAACACACAGTTTCGCATCCAAAAAACCTACAAAAACAAACGAAAACCCCCGAAAACCGTATGGTATCGGAGGTTTTTGTGTATTCCCATTCGGGAAAAATTCATCTCTTGGAGAACTGGGACGCACGACGTGCGGCTTTGAGACCGTACTTCTTTCTTTCCTTCATACGAGGGTCTCTCGTGAGGAAGCCAGCCTTCTTGAGGAGGGGACGATAGGTTTCATCTGCGAGCAGGAGCGCGCGTGCTACGCCATGACGGATTGCACCGGCCTGGCCGGAGATACCGCCGCCGCGTACATTGGCAACGATGTCAAACTTGCCGTTCGTGCCGGTGATGCCGAAGGGCTGGTTGATGATGAGCTTCAGCGTTTCCAGTCCGAAGTAATCGTCAACGTCACGGCCGTTGATGGTAATCTTACCGGTACCGGGATAGAGTCGAACGCGAGCGACAGAGCTCTTTCTTCTGCCCGTACCATAGAAATAAGGTTTAGCACTTGTATACATTCTTTATACCTGTCCTTTCTTATATTTCAACTTCGTACGGAACAGGCTTCTGGGCCTGCTGCTTGTGTTCGGAACCTGCGTATACCTTGAGACGGGTGAATGCCTTATCGCCGATGGAGTTGTGCGGGAGCATTCCCTTCACTGCGAGCTGCATTGCGAATTCCGGACGGGTGGCCATGAGCTTGCGGTAGCTGGTTTCCTTCAGGCCGCCGATGTAGCCGGAGTGGGTGCGATAGAACTTCTGGTCGAGCTTCTTACCGGTGAGAACCGCCTTTTCGCAGTTGATGATAACGACGAACTCGCCGCAGTCAACGTGAGGAGTGAATTCGGGACGATGCTTTCCGCGAAGAATATTTGCCGCTGTTACAGCGGTCTTACCGAGCGGCTTGCCGGCTGCATCGATGATGTACCAGCCGCGTTCCACCGTTTCGGGTTTTGCCATGTATGTGGACATACTGTAAATCCTCCGATTCATACAACATTTTTTAAATTTTTCTCGAACGTGATTGATTATAACACTCCCATGGGGGTTTGTCAAGAGCTTTTTCAAAAAAATCCGGAAAAATCCGATTATTTTAATTTAGCAATAGGAAATCTCACAAAATCACGTTTTTTTGTTTCACAAAAGACCGCTTGCCGGAATCCAATCAAGTCTCCGTCAGGAAACGTGGGGGAACCT
>JBJFGC010000445.1:0-1895 GCA_051892315.1 Eubacteriales bacterium | reverse complement strand
AAAAAAGAAAGGAAAATCATGACACAGCGTGACACCAACCCCTACCCCTACAGCGACTCCAACAAGCGTTACATGACCTACGACTGGTACATGAAGGCACGCTTCGGCGGAAAGACGGCCAAGGTCTCCCTCGATATCGGCTGCACCTGCCCGAACCAGGACGGCACGCGCGGTCGGGGCGGCTGCATTTACTGCAAATCCGGAAGCCGCAGCGCCGTCTGCGGGACCCTGGACGAGCAGTACCGCGCGGGAGTGGAGACCGCGTGCCGGAAATGGAAGCCCGTGGGGTTTATCCCCTACCTTCAGTCGAACACGAACACTTACGGTGAGACGGCGGTACTGCGGGCGTTTTACGAGCGCGCGGCGGCCATGGAGGGAGCGGTGATGCTCGACCTTGCGACGCGCGCGGACTGTCTGTCCGACGAAATCCTCGCCGTTCTGGCGGATATCGCGCAGAAAATTCCGCTGATGGTGGAGCTTGGCCTGCAGACGACAAACGACCGGACTGCGGAACGCATCAACCGCTGCCACACCTATGCGGAGTTTTTGGACGGCTATCACCGGCTGAAACACACGGCTGAGCAGGTCAACACGGCGTTCGGCCCCGACCGTTCCCCTGACCGTCCCCTTCCCTTCCGCCGGTTCACCATCGGCGTCCATCTCATCAACGGTCTGCCGGGCGAGACGGCAGACGACATGCGAAAAAGTGCAGCGGATGTGGCCAGGCTGCGTCCGGACATGGTGAAGCTCCATCTCGCACACGTTCTGCGGGACACCGGACTGGCCTCGCTCTACCTCTCCGGCGCATACGAGCCCATGACGCGTGAGGACTACGTGACGGTCGTCTGCGACCAGCTGGAGCTTCTCCCGCCCGATGTCATTCTCGGACGCATCACAGGCGACGGAATGCCGGACGACCTCCTCGCCCCTCAATGGAGCCGCCGCAAAACCGAAGTCGCCAACGAAATTGACAAGGAGCTTTACCTCCGCGGCTCCTTCCAGGGGTACCAGTGGGGGAAAACGGCAAGGTGAAGACTTCGGGCGGATGCAGAAACAAAATCAGGTGCAGATTTTTGGCTCTGCACCTGATTTTCTTTCAGCAACGTTTATTCTTCCTCGCAATCCGGGTCTTTTTCAAAGTCCTCTTTGGATACGCCGCAGTCAGGACACTCGAAATCGTCCGGGAGGTCTTCCCAAAGAGTACCGGGTTCAATGCCGTTTTCCGGGTCGCCTTCTTTCTCGTCGTATACATAGCCGCAAATCATGCAGATATATCTCATTGTTACACCTCCTTTTTTCGGATGTCGGATGGATTCCTTAAAGTGCGTATAATTATATCAGATATGTTTGCGCTTTGCAAGCATAATATTCCTCAATTCTTCGTCTTGTTTTTGTACATAATCCACAAAATCCCAAAAAAGCAAAGGCTGCGTGCAATGGAACGGCCTGCACGCAGCCTTTGTTTCTGTTTTTTATGGAAAGTTTTTGAGGGTGTGGGCAGAGTTACGCGAAGCGCAGACGCAGTGAGAGGAGTTTTTTCCAAAATCCCCTCTCAGGCGAAAAACTCTATTTCTTGTACTTCGCAAGCAGGGTTAGCACGCCGGTTACAAGAACAAGGACGGCGATCAGCACAGCTATGTCAAATGTCTGGGGTGAAAAGATTCCTTCCTGCATGGTTCGTTTCTCCGTTCTTCTTTGTTACTCCGCCCTCATTGTAACATATTTTCTTCCCTTTGTCAATTGTTTTGTGATTTTTAATTCATAAATTTATTCTATAAAATTTACAAATTATTAATGGCGACGATTTTTGTCACCGCTCAAAGCGAACCACAGGGACCACACCGCCGTTGTCCTGGGAATAGAAGACCGCAATGGAGTCGCCCTCGTTCACGAAC
>JBJFGC010000444.1:0-7332 GCA_051892315.1 Eubacteriales bacterium | reverse complement strand
CGTAAAGAAATCGATGATCCATGTCTTGACCGCCCGGTAGGCTTTCTGAAGAATGCCAAGCCGCAGGGCGACAAGGACAGCAATCAGAGTCAGCGTTCCCACAAAAAAGTAGGACAGCAGGATGCGTTCATCCTCGCTCATCGCGCCTTTCATGAACATGGCTGCGGCTTCCTCTCCGTCCAGGACGGCGTAGTCCGAATATTCCGACGCCGGATTGGTATACCCATAAAACGCGCGGAACAGCACATAATATAAAAGGAGGCGGCCCAGCAAATACAGTCCCGACAGCACCACGTACGTCACCGCAAATACGGCCAGCAAACACAGAAGCAGCAGAAAAACCAGAAACAGATTGTACATCCGTGCCGCCGGCGTCATGACCGAAACCACAGACCCGCGATACTTCTGCTGCAGGCTGTTCTGGTTGAAAATCACCATCATACACACGAGGTACACCGCGAAGGCCAGACCGAGAATGAATACCGTATTCATTCCCGGCTGCGATGTGAGGAGAGCCAGGGCGAATTCGATGAAAAAGATGGCGGCGCTTCCGAGCAGAATGTAGACGTTCGCAAGACGTTCAATGGGATAAAACCAAATCATACATCCCGCCGCCGCGGAAACAAAGACAATCACTGCCATCAGAATTCCGTAAATAATGTTGGTATACGCAATGATATGCGCGTCGCAGAGTGCCTGCATGTACGCGTCAAACAGAAACAGAACGGCAGCCGAAAACAGAAGAAAGAGCGTCAGCGGAATACCGGCATATTTGAGGGAAAAACCTTCAAGAATGCCCTCCTGCAGCGAACCGTAGCCGTCTCTGGAAGCCTTCTTGTGTGCCGCCTTCGCCACCGCATTCTGTACGGCATAGCCGAAAAAGGTGCTCAGAACAGCAATTGCCGGCAGAAGAACCGAAGAATCCGGAAATTTTCCGTCCAGCAGCATGAGCGCAAACGGAACGGTCATCATCGCCACAGCGGTCAGCGCAACGAGATGAAAAATGCGGTCAAACAGCTTATTCATCATAGTTCAGTCACCATCCAGATAGGTCTTGAAGTGGACTTCGATATCGTCCGGTATAATGGTCGCGTTGATGCTGGCGGACGTGATATAGAAAATTACGGTAATGCCGATTTTGCGCAGCGCATAGCAGAAATGGATCATCCGCTCGCTGAGGTAGGTCGACACAAAAATCACATTGCCGCCTCCGGTATAGCCGTACGGCTGTTCCAGAATATGGTCGAGCATTTTTTCAATCGGAGTGGAAATCATCAGCTCCAATTGTGCCAGCATCCGCAGCGCCGTGATCATACTGCTCTTTCCCTTATAAGCCGGCGAGACAAACACCTTTGCGCCGATTTCATCGTTTTCGTCCCGCGCGGCGCTCAGTTCCTTGTCAAATTGTTCGGGCGGCGTATTGCAGATAAACCGGACCGGCACGTTTTCGCTTGACACGCTGTCCAGAATGGACGCGACGACCGTCAGACAAAGCTCCACCGGCGCACGGGAGCTGGGCGGTCCCGGAACAGCCGGTTCGATGTCACGCGACTGCATATTCATGATGATGTTGAACTGATGCCGGTTCGTGAATTCCTCCAAATTGACCATGAGCATATTGTGAACCGCGGTCTGCGTCCAGTTGATGCGGTTCATCGGGTCGCCGGGGGTGTATTCCCGGACGCCGGCCTTCATCAAAGGATCAGACAGAAGGCTGGAACGGACAAGAAAGTCGCCGCTCGTATAGCGGGAGCAGGTAAAATGCTTTTCAAGAAGAATCGCCTTCGGAAGCACTACGATGGTCTGGCGGGATTCGCTCCCGGGCTCAAATATTTTGGCGACCGTGTTGGAGCCGAGGATATCGTCCGCAAGCATCGTCACGCTGCCAAGATGGTAGGTGCCGCGCGTGTCACAATGAACCCGCCAGCGCCGTCGGATCTGCTGATGCCCGCGCATAACAAAAATGCTGTGAATGATACGGGGATAGGTTGCAATCAGTTCTCCCGTTTTCGGGTCCGGTTCCACGATATGAAACGTCAGTCCGTCCGGGAGCTCCGTATCGACCTTCAGATAAGGAAGCGGAAGAATCTTGTTGTTCCGGATCTCTTCGTATATATAGATTTCCTCATCTTCAAACACTTCCCCCGTCGACACGGTAATGTTGTATTCCATATGATCAAAGGCGTGTTTTTTATAAACGTGCGCCTGTAACAGAAACACGATGAGGACGGAGACCGCAAGCGCTACAAAAATCATAAAAAGCTCCTTTCCTTCTTTGATTCCATGGACGAAAGAAGACTTATTCCTGGGAAGACGACGGTGCAACGGGAGCGCGGACGGTATCGATGATGTATTCAATCACCTGCTCGTTCGTATCGGTCAGGTGAATGGTATTCTGGGAACGGGTGAGGATACGGTGAGACAATACCGGGACAGCGGCTTTTTTGACGTCGTCCGGCAGGACGTAATCGCGTCCCTGAATGGCTGCGTACGCCTGAGAAGCACGCATAAGAGCCAAGGTTGCGCGCGGGCTGACACCGAGGCGAAGACGGTCACTGCTGCGGGTCGCGTCCGCAATGTCAATGATATAGTCCTTCACCGGATCGCTGACGGTGATGTTTTTCACCAGATCACACGCGGTGCAAAGCTCCGCTTGGGTACATACCGGCTGCAGCTCGTCCAGCGGATTGGCGCCGCCGTAGCGGGTCAGAACGTCCTTTTCGGCGCTGTGCTCCGGATAGCCGAGGGAGAGCTTCATGAGGAAACGGTCCATCTGCGCCTCCGGCAGCGGGAAGGTCCCCTGCGATTCAATCGGGTTCTGCGTTGCGATGACAAAAAAAGGATCCTCGAGCCGGTAGGTCACGCCGTCAATGGTCGCCTGATGCTCGCCCATGCATTCCAGCAGCGCGGACTGCGTACGCGGCGTTGTGCGGTTGATTTCATCGGCAAGGAGAATGTTGGTAAAGACCGGTCCGCGCCGGAACACAAAATCGGAGGTTTTCTGGTTGAAATAATTGACACCGGTAATATCGGAGGGGAGAAGGTCCGGCGTAAACTGGATGCGACGGGTATCCGCAGAAACCGACTTGGCCAGCGCCTTCGCCAGTGTCGTTTTCCCCGTCCCCGGGATGTCGTCCAGCAGGACATGTCCACGGCACAGGAGTGCCGTCACCACAAAGGTAATCTGCTCTTCTTTTCCAAAGATGGCACGTCCTACGTTCTCAATAATAAGCTTTGCAGTTCTTGAAATGGTTTCGGAATACATTGTCCTCCTCCTCAAAGAAACATCAAATTTTTTCACGCATTCATCTGAACGCATGTGTCTTTATGGACATTATAACATGAGGTTCTTTTTTTGTCAATAGATTTTGTGAATTTTTATGCAGCCGGCGCGGAGGAGCCTTTTCGCAAAGGTCCCTCCGCGCTTCCTTGAATTTTCAAATTTTCTTCATGGCTGCATGGATAAAGTCCAACTGCACCTGTATGGTATCCTGCTCCCGCAAAAACGCCAGATCGCCTCCCTCGTCCTGCATCTGTTTTACACTCAGGTACAAAAGACGCAGAAATTCACGGATATTCCAACAAAGCTGTCGCTGAAGCTCTGCGCCTTCCAGAAGATAGGTTAAAATCCATGCACTGGAGCCTGTGGGATCCGGCATGGTATAGGCAAGATTCAGGGCCATCTCCTGCTTGCCGCCTTCCTTTAATATCAGGCACAGAATTTCCCGGGCACAATGCCGCCATCGGTCTTCCATACACGGATCCAGTACCCTGCGGCACAGTGCTTCGCCTTCTTCCAGTACAGCATTTTTCGCTTCGCCTTCGAGTGATTTCGATTTCCACCACAGGTCCGAGGCAAGAAGCTGGCAGAAAAAGTATTGATCCGGAAATTCCTGAATCGCACTACGGATGAGTTCAATCCCCTCGTCGAGACCGTGTTCGAGGTACAGGGTCCCGTCCGGGTGAGGATCATGATGACGGATCTGGTTATACCGGGCACAAATTTCATCCATACGGCATTTTTTTGTTTCCTCGTCCACGCCAAGCAAACAATCGACGGAAACGGAGTAGTAGGCTGCAATGCGCGGAAGCAAAGTAATGTCCGGCAGTCCATCTCCACATTCCCATTTGGATACCGCTTGTACCGTGATGCCGAGGAAACGCGCGAGATCGTCCTGCGTATTCCCGCGCTTCCGACGGAGCTGCTTCAATCTTTGAGCAATCTGAATTTCCATAAAGTTTCCCATTCCAATCGAAAAAAGTAACAGGGCCCTGTTCTGATTTTTATTATAATGGAAAACACAGGAAACTGCAAGAACCGTTTTGTTGAACGAAACGTTTTCTTTATCAACGAAACGTTGAACCCTCTTTTGCGGGCGGGGTCGGAGAAGCCCAAAAACCTCCCCTGTTCAGATTCACACTCTCTCCTTCAGATAATATTCTGGAATGACCTCCTCGCCGGTGAGATCGCGGACAATTTCCTTCTGCGTACGTCCCGTCTGGCTGACGACAAAGGTACAGGAGGAAGCTTCGATGGTCATTTCGGCCTTGGTGTACAGTTCACCGCGGAAGGTAACGTATTCCACGGGAATCCGTTTGATTTTGCCGTTGCCGGGATTCCATTCCTCCGGAACGTGACGGCCACGGAACAGGATGTTGCCGTGATACTCCTCGCCGGTGGTGTTGGTGATGAAATAGATGTCGCAGCCGGCGTATTTTTTATGGATATAGTTCATGGAACAGCCGCGCGCAAGACGTTTGTCAATGCCCACCTTCATGAAGGTAGGCAGGTTGTAGTTGACAATACCGAGAAATTCACGGCGCGGCATACCATCCATGTATACGTCGGGCGCAAGCTGGAAGTTCGCAACCGCCTGATACAGAATGTTCGCCGAAACCGATTCGGTACGGTCCGCGGAGGTCTTGTTGGAGGGGAAGAAATATGCCTTGCCGCCGTTCTCGTTTTCATTTTGATAGTATCGCTGGTAGGTACGGGCGTCGGCCAGCTCTTTTCCAAAAATATGAATCATGATTTCGCGGACCTCGCGGTCTTCCGCAGATTCGGTGCGGATGGCGGCGTTCGGGTCCGTAAAGCTCTCGGAGCACTCATATGCGGCCTCAGGAAGGCTGTCCGTTGCGATAATCTTTCCTCCTTCGTCGAAAAATTTTTTAACGATGCGCAGCGTTTTGATGCTGATGATGGACATCGACGGAAGAACGAGGAGCTTATATTTCATCCTATTTTTATCCGTCCCGACAAAGAGCGTACCGTTTTCCGCGAAGGAATGTTCGGTAAGAATGTCAGGATGAACAAACGTGGTGTCAACACCGACGTAGTTGAGAAAATTGTTCATCAGCTCCATGTAATCAGCGTTGGCCGGCGTGGAGGGATATTCAAACTCCGACTGCTCCGACTGGTACAGATACACCATCGAATGCAGCGAATGAATCGGATACAGAATCGCCACCTCACTGATGTGTTCCCCGCCGCGCAGCAGCGTCTGAACACGGGTTACAAACGACGCGTAATCGCCGAGGTCATCCCCCTTCGAGAAAATGGAGCCCCACATACCGGGTACGCTTTCGGACGACGCGCTCCGGTCATCCGTACGGTCTTCGCCAAGATGAGCAAATACCATGTTTACTCCGCGGACAAACGCGTTCATGGACTCCCGGTATATGATGGCCCGGTTCAGTACACGGAAATACTTGAACAAATCCGCGGTCACCGTGTCATCGCCAAACTCATCCGCCGCACCGGAAACCACGCGGATACCGTTCAGACCGTACAGGTAAGCAAACGGCATGGAAATTCCCGGCGCGGTCGCGTAACGGTGCAGCAGTTGTCCGTCGCCGAACAGCCAGGAGCAGGCGGCCGCTTTCCCTTCCGCCGGATAACCGGTACAGAGAATGTCATGAGCATGGCAGAAATCCGACGCAGCCTTGAGGTAACCCTCCGTCAGCATTTTCGCGCGGCAGGTCATCAGCATACACTTATAACGCTTCGCATAGCCGCCGAAATCACGGAACAGAAGCGGATAGTACGGCGCGGGATCCATTCCGAATTGTTCTTCAAAGACCTTAGTGAAATCCTTATGCCACATCCGTCGGTTGCGGCCGGCATACATGACGTTGCGGTAAATGAACAGGTCAATCGGAGCCGTTCCATCCTCCCTCTCGCCAAGGCGGTCAAGAAGTTCGCGGAAGGTACGCTTCAGGTATTCGGAGCAGACGTCATAATCCATCAAATCAATGTAATGTGCCTCAACGTCCGGCTCGCAGACAAATTCTTCGACGTTCCAGTTTCCGTCCGGAACCATCCACTCCATGGTTTCGCCGTCTTTGATGAACGAACGGAGGTCCAGAATGGTCTGGTCGTCGTCGTTGACCGCAACCAGTGAAAGGAGGGCGTCGGGTGCGCGCAGCTTTCGCTTGAAAAGCTGCCCCTCCGTACACGCATAGTCATATTTCACAAGCACCTTACAGGACGCAGCCCTGGCGTCGGGCAGCGCGGCAAGGTAGGCCCGCATGAGATAGGTGTCATCCAGATATCCGAGCTGCAGCGAATTGGCCTGTGTCTCTTTTTTTATAAAATTGTAAATATCATAATATTCCTGTGACAGCGGCGGGATGCTGTAATTCTTATAGCTGAAGGGAATGATCCCGCCAAAACCGGATTTTTTATAACCGGCAATCAGTTTGGTGAGCTTCTCCGGGCTGTTCAACTCGTTTTTTCCGTCAATGGGAAGATATATGTAGGGTTTGTAGGTATTCTTCGCAGTCTGAAAAAGCTTTTTCAGCTCTGCCGTAGAAACGGCGGAACCGTTTTTTTCTGCCATAATGGAAATTCCCCTTTCCTGATCGGAGCTTCAAACAAAAATTCTTCTCTATCGGTATGATTATACCACACAAAGCGTGTTTTGTTAAGCGATTTTGAAATTTTTTATCCACAGGAAATTTTACGAACCATCCTTTTCCCATCGAAACGCCGTTTTCGGACCGGTCCAACGGCCTGTTCCGCGCGGCATAACCGTGAAGAAGAAAAAACAATAATAATTAAATTTTATCCATAAAGATTTAATTATTGTATTGACTTTTGATAGAATTTTATATATAATGGTGATGGTTGTGCATTGTGCGCAAAAAAATGTCCGAGCTTTATGGATTCTTATCGTTATTCTTAATGGGAGTTTAGTAATTGTATGACTGACAAACAATGGTATTTCGACCCCGGAAACCCCGGTGTGGTGCCGGCCCCCCTTCTGCCTGTTCTTGAGGAAAAGGGGATTCCCCGGGAGCATATCAGACTCTGCCTTGTATCCGACCTGAGCC
>JBJFGC010000443.1:0-7333 GCA_051892315.1 Eubacteriales bacterium | reverse complement strand
CACGCAAATGCAAACGCTATAAGACAATCAAAGTGCAGTATCAGACCATGGAACTGCACCCGCGCGTAAAAACCTACTCCGGCTGGACGGCACAGATTATTCAGCATGAAATTGACCATTGTAATGGGGTTTTAATTTGACCTCACCACCAGTAAACGGATGGTGAGGACTGCACCTGGAAGGGGCCAACACTATGCCCTGGAAGGGGTATCGAAGTTGGACATCGCATCAACATCTCGGGCAGCCGCTTTATGCGGCTGTTCTTTTTGCTTTATTGATTCTTGGCACCCGTAAACGGGTCTACATCTTCTTTCATGTAAGTTGTGCTATACTTAAATACGGTGGTATACTCACCGGCATGTGGATGTGATCCGGGCCATGCTTCTGCCTCGATGATTTCCACTTTCTTTTCGTTGCACAGCTTTCTCAGGATCTCTCCGATATCCTTTTTGATCTGTCCGTAGATTCTTTTCTGCGATATTTCGGTGCAAACACGATGTGGTATTCCCATCTGCAACTCGAGTGCGTTGTGTGCTTTCCTTCATTTTTTATGCTAAAAACCTCCTGTTATTTCAGGGATGCGGCTGACAAACCATCTCTATTCTATCATGAGGTTTTTATACTTTGCTGAAACTCTTTCTCTCCCCCAGCAGAACTGAGGGTTTTCTTACGCGAAAACAACAAAAAAGCAAGCGTTCCGCAGCATATGTATGCTACGGAATGCTTGCTTCAATCTGAGTGACTGGACTTGAACCAGCGGCCTCTACCACCCCAAGGTAGCGCGCTCCCAACTGCGCCACACCCAGACGCTATTCCCTGACAGCCTTTACATTATAGCACGCTCCTTTCTCCTTGTCAAGTGTTTTTCTTAATTTTTTCCCAAAAATCTGCTTTTTCTGTCTTCCGGTATTTCCGCAGCCGCGGGGGAAATATAACACACCGCCCGCATGTGACAGAAAAACGCCGCATATGTGATTTATAATGAACGCACAGGGGAGGGATGCGTATCGTTGTTTATGCGGACATCCTGTTTCTCATCAATTTCAGTATGGATTTTCTCACCCTCTGGCTCACCGGAAAACTGACCGCGCGGCGTCCGTCCCGCGTCCGGCTGCTGGCTTCTGCCGCACTCGGCAGTCTGTCCGGCACCGTGTCGATGTTTTTTATCGAGGGAGCTGCATACGTTTTCTGCGGTCTTCTGACCGCTGTACTTATGACCCGGCTCGCGTTTGGAAAATACCGGCACCCGGCTCGTCTGCTGCGGGACAGCGTCCTTCTGTGGGGGACCGGCATTCTGCTCGGAGGGTTGATGACGTCGGTTCTGTCGCTCGGCAGCGCGGTCCGAAGGGATGGCGGCGCAGAAAGCTTTCCCGCAGTTTTTCTTCTCTGCTTTGGTCTTTCGGCTCTTCTGATCCGTCTTACGCGGCATACTTCCCCGCAAAGCTCTGCGGCCATCGTGGTCACGGCGGACGGCGTCAGCATCTCGTTCACCGCGCTGTGCGATTCGGGCTGTCTTTTGACCGAGCCAATCACCGGCGCACCGGTCATCATCGCGTCCGGACGCGCTCTGGGCCCTCTTGCCGCGCGGTTGGCCGAGGAGGTTCCCACGCTTCGTCTTCGGATGATTCCGGCGGAGGGGGTATGCGGTCACCGTCTGCTGCGCGGATTTCTTCCGGACCGTGTGACGGTAAACGGGAAAGCGGTATCGGCGGTAATTGCGTGCGACACCGGCGGGACAGAATACGGAGGCTTTGACGGAATCGTTCCGGCGAAGCTCACACATTGAATTTCAGCAAAAAACAGGAGGTAGTTTTATGACAAGTGGTTCCGGCGCCCGGAAGCTGGACGCCCTCAGCGAATTCAAAGCGACGGTAGGAAGAATGATGCTGGCGTTTCTCGGCGAGGGAGAAAATTATTACATAAACGGTGCCGAGGTTCTTCCTCCGCCGCTGTCCGCCGAGGAGGAGGCCTCCGTTCTGGCGCGGTTCGAGGAAGACCGTTCCCTCGCGGATGTTCTGATCCGGCACAATCTGCGCTTGGTCGTTTACATTGCGAAAAAATTTGAAGGAAGCGGAACAGGAATTGAGGACCTGATTTCCATCGGCACCATCGGTCTGATCAAAGCAATCAACACCTACAAAACCGATCGCGGCATCAAGCTGGCAACCTATGCGTCGCGCTGCATCGAGAATGAGATCCTGATGTACATTCGCAAAAATGCGTCGCACAAGGGAGACCTTTCCATCGATGAGCCGCTCAACACCGACTGGGACGGAAACGAGCTTCTTCTCTCGGACGTTCTGGACTCCGGTGAAGGTCCGGTTGGTCAGGAAATGGAGCGCGACGAGGACGAACGGACCATCCGTGAGGCAGTCGCCGCGTTGGAGCCGCGTGAACGCGAAATCATTGAACTCCGCTACGGTCTCGGCGGCGGCCATGAAATGACCCAAAAAGAAGTAGCCGAACGTCTCGGCATCTCCCAGTCCTACATTTCCCGTCTGGAAAAACGCATCATCAGTCGTTTACGCAAGCAGATTGCCAGGAGGGTTTGATGGGGAGAATGCCGGAAACGTGGGAGACGCTGGGGCAGAGTCCCAGCGTCTCCCACATTTTTTCCCGCCCCAATTGACTTCCCCGCACCTACCTGCTATAATAAAGATATTCCATCGAATCAAAAACAGCACGAGGTTTTTATGAAGATTATTGAAAAATTGAGGGCGAAGCAGGAGAATATGTACGGTTCAGCCCCTGTGACAATCGCGTTTCTTGGAGACAGCGTAACGCAGGGATGCTTTGAGTGCTATAAGACCGGTCCGAATTCGCTGCAAACCGTGTTTGACGCACCGAACGCGTTCGGTGAAAAAGTGAAATGGATTCTTGGGCTTCTCTACCCGAATGTCCAGGTAAACGTCATTAACAGCGGCATCAGCGGCGATAACGCACCGAACGGACTGGCACGCTTTGAACGGGATGTCGCGCCGTTTTCACCGGATCTGGTCGTGGTCGGGTACGCGCTGAACGACTGCTGCGCAGGGGTGGACAACCTTTCCCGCTACACTGACGCTCTCGACGGCATCCTCAAAAAAATTGATGCCATCGGAGCGGAGGCCATGGTTCTTACCCCGAATATGATGAATACGGACGTCAGCTGCCACCTCACCGACGAGCTGTTCGTCAATCTTGCCAAGAATTTCGCCTCTCTTCAAAACAACGGTACCCTCGACCGTTACGCCGACGCCGCGCGCGACACCGCACATCGCAATAACGTCAAAGTCTGCGACATCTACGCCAAATGGAAAGCAATGGCACGCGGCGGTGTCTGCGTCACCGAGCTGCTTGCCAATCACCTCAACCATCCCATGAGAGAGCTGCACTGGATGACCGCGTACAGCATCGTCGAAACCATCTTTGAAGAATAAGTGAGTTGGATGGGATTCGCGGGGGAAACTTTTTTGAAAAAAAGCTTTCCCCCGCACCCCCTTCAAAAAACTTTAAAAATGGGGGAAAGAACAACGTTTGTGCAGATTTTATGTTGGATTTGCACAGCACCTTATCCATTCCTTTTTTGAAAGTTTTTGAGGAGGGGTCCGGGGAGGGGCTTTTTCGGGAAAACCCTCCCCGGTGAACTCCCGTTAAAGAAAAAAAGAAAGGATTGTTTATGAAACTCAGACTCCCCGACTGGTATACCATATATACCGAAACCAGTGAATGCACCTGCCGGTACGAACCGGATATCCCGCTGGATGACGTTCGTTTGTCCATGGACGAAAACGACGGCGCCCTCTCCCTCCGTATTACAGCGGACACCACCCCTCTCAAGTACATCCGTCTTCGTTATAACTTCAGCGAAGACGAAAAGCGAAGCGACGCTGTCCATATCCTCGGCGACGCCTACGAGCGCGGTTACTCCGATCTGCGCTGGGCCGGCATCGAACCGGAACGTGTCATGCCGTGGTATATGCTCGTCTCGAATGGCTCCGACCGCGACCCGGACACCGCCGGCCGCTTCACCGAGGGCTTCGGCGTGCGCGTCCAGTGCGCAGCCATCGTGACGTGGCAGTACGACGCCTCCGGTATCACCATGTGGGCGGATATCCGAAACGGAGGCTCCGGCGTCCTTCTGGGCGGCCGCACCCTTTCCGTCTGCGACCTTGTGTTCGGCGAATACCGTGATATGTCCGCGTTTGACGCGGGACGCGCGTTCTGCCGCATGATGTGTCCCACCGCCAAGCTGCCCGACCACAAGGTCTACGGTTCCAACAACTGGTACTACGCTTACGGACACAGCTCCCACAAAGAAATTCTGGGTGACACCAAAATTGTCGCGGATCAGTGCGCAGGGCTGGACAACCTCCCCTATATGGTCATCGACGACGGCTGGCAAAAGTATTCCTGCGACGCGCCGTGGACCGTGGGCAACGAGCGTTTCCCGGACATGAAAAGGCTGGCGGATGAAATGCGCGCGCTGGGCGTGCGGCCCGGCATCTGGATCCGCTACCTCATCGACGCACATCATGAAATTCCGGAAAGCAAACCGGAATGGCGGCTGGAACGGGACCCGGAAATTCTCGATCCCTCGCAGCCGGAAGTCATCGACTACGTGAAACGCACCACCAAAATGCTGCGGGACTGGGGCTATGAGCTGATCAAGCATGACTATTCCACCCGCGATCTTTTCGGAAGATACGGTTTCGCAATGAAGGAACAGATGACGCCGGATGGCTGGCATTTCCATGACCGTTCCCGCACGTCTGCGGAAATCGTTATGGACTTTTACCGCGCAGTACGGGATGCGGCAGGCGACGACTGCGTCATCATCGGCTGCAACACCATTTCTCACCTCTGCGCCGGTATGTATGAGCTGAACCGTACCGGCGACGACACCAGCGGCAACGACTGGGCACGCACCCGCTGTATGGGAACCAACACCCTTGCTTTCCGTCTGATGCAGAACGGCGTCTTCTATATGGCGGACGCGGACTGCGTAGGCATCACCGGCCGGATTCCGTGGTCTCTCAACCGTCAGTGGCTGGATGTCCTCGCAAAAAGCGGCTCCCCTCTGTTCGTCTCCTGCAAACCCGGCGTTCTGAAGGACGCCGAACTTGAGGAGCTGAAGGAAGCCTGGCAGATCAACTCCGTCCAGCTCAACGATGCCCGTCCCCTCGACTGGATGGAAAACGAATACCCGGAACTTTGGCTGATCGACTCCCGACCCGTCCGCTACAATTGGTACGCGCCCCAGGGAATCGAGTCCTTTCATCCGAATAAAAAATAACTGATAAAGAAAAGAAGAAAGTCAGGTGCGAACCATTCGATTGGCACCCAACTTTCTTCTTACTTATTTTTTATAGGAAAGCCAACAGCAGAGCTTCCGCGGATTATTTTTCCCGCAAAGACCGGAAGGTCGTTACGATGATGACAAGCGAAACGACAAAGGTGAGAAGATCGGAAAAAGGCATGGAGTAGAGGACGCCGTCCAATCCAAAGAAAACGGGAAGAAGGAGCGCAAAGCCGACGCCGAAGACGATTTCACGGATGAGAGAAAGCACCGTCGAGGTGAAGGCACGGCCCATCGCCTGCAGGAAGATGAAGGTAGCTTTGTTGACACACGCGAAAATCATCATGCAAAGGTAGATGCGGAACGATTTTACGGCAAAATCGGTATAGTAGATGCTCTCGTTTGCTGCTCCGAAAATGCCGATGAGCTGCCGCGGGAAGATCTCAACAATCAGCAGAGACAACGCGCCGACACATGCTTCCGCGGTCAGCAGGATGGCGAAGAATTTTTTCACACGGTCCTTCCGCTCCGCGCCGATGTTGTAGCCGACGACAGGAATGCAGCCCGCGGACATACCAACCACGACCGAAATGACAATCTGGAAGAACTTCATGACAATTCCCAGCACCGCCATTGGGATCTGTGCGTACTGTTCCTGACCGAAAATTTCATCCATCGCGCCATACCGGAGGATCATGTTCTGCATAGCGAGCATGGCAGCAACGATGGAAACCTGCTGGAGAAGGCTCGGCAGACCAAGCGGCAGGAAGCGGCGGATGAGGCTCCCGCGCAGATGGAAGCTGCTGACCGAAAGAGCCACTTCTTTGGTATGAAGCAGGTACCAGATGGACATGCCCGCCGTGATAATCTGACCGATGACGGTCGCCACAGCGGCGCCCATCATACCCCAGTGGAAGCCGAAAATAAAGAGCGGGTCAAGAATGATGTTGGCGATGGCGCCGGCCAGCGTAGCGGCCATTGCGAATCCGGGACTTCCGTCGGAACGGATGACGGGATTCATCGCCTGCCCGAACATGTAAAATGGGATGCCGGCGGTAATCCACGTGAAGTATTCCTTCGCCAGACGGAAGGTTTCGTCGTTGACACGGCCGCCGAACATCGTGAGAATCGGTTCCTGAAGCAGGAAATAGAGAAGCATCAGCACAAGGCTGCTCGACACGGACAAAACAATGGCGTTGCCGACACAGCGGTGCGCATTCTCGCGGTCACCTGAGCCGAGACTGATACTCACCAGCGAGCAGCAGCCGTCACCGATCATGACCGCAATGGCAAGCGATACAACGGTCAGCGGGTAAACAACGGTGTTGGCCGCGTTGCCGTAGGAGCCGAGGTAATCCGCATTGGCGATAAAAATCTGGTCGACAATGTTGTAAAGAGCCGCGACAAGAAGGGAAATGATACATGGGATGGAATACCGGCACATCAGTCGGCCGGGTTTTTCCGTCAAAAGAAACTGATTGGTTTTCTGATCCATAAAAAATACTCCGTTTCATGATTTCGAAAAGAAAAAGCGTAAATCCGGAAACACATTCGATCTGGATTTACGCTTATCGCTACACGATGGTTATATTATAGCAGAAAAATCATGAAAAATCAATGGACGGAAGGGAGAGTTTTGGGGCGGCACAAACCTTGGAAACCGTCAATTTGCGCATGAACGTCCGGCAATTCCGGCAACGACTGCGCGCAGCTTCTCCAACTTTTGCTGCATATCTTCGGCCAGGCGAAGCTGGCACCGTGCGCGGACAAGGTTATGGATGGGAGAATCCGTCCGGAAATAGACATCGCCGTTCAGATAATCGTCAAGAAAGCGTGCGGCAAGCTCGACCGTGACGCTGAACGCACCCAGAGCCATGCCGTCGATTTCCTCCGCCGTAAGGGAATCCCGGATCTTCCCGACAAAGCCCTCGGCAAAGGCGGTGAATTTTCCGATGTCCAGCGAAACCTTGGTAAGGTCAGCCTCGTCCTCGGCGGCGGTACTGGCAAGAAAGCGGACGGCATCCCCGAAATCGTACATCGCCATACCGGGCATCA
>JBJFGC010000442.1:0-1921 GCA_051892315.1 Eubacteriales bacterium | reverse complement strand
GGGGATAAAATTGCCGTGGGAATGTCCGGCGGAAAGGATTCAGCGGCTCTTCTTTTGGCACTTGCCCGGATGCGGGAGTTTCTGCCCGTCCGTTACGACGTCTGTGCCGTTACGGTCGATATGGGTTTCCCAGGCTTCCGCGAAAAATTGAACGTTCTCGAACGCTTTGCCGAGGGGCTGAACGTCGAGTACCGCGTCGTCGATACGCAGATTGCGAACATCGTCTTTGAGGAACGGAAGGAGAAAAATCCCTGTTCGCTCTGTGCCAAGCTCCGCCGCGGCGCGCTCAATAATACCGCACAAACAATGGGGGCGAACAAAATCGCGCTTGGGCATCATCTCGATGACGCCGTGGAAACCTTCATGATGTCTCTGATGTACGAAGGACGTGTCGGCTGTTTCTCACCTGTTACATGGTATGACGACCGGCGTTTTTTTGTGATACGTCCCCTTATCTATACCCCCGAACGGGAGGTCAAAGCCCTCGTACGCGCCGCTGGACTTCCGGTGGTCGAAAGCCCTTGTCCGGAGAACGGACGGACCGAGCGTGCGGAGATGAAGAACTACCTTCGCTCCTTCGACACCCTTCACCGCGGGCTGTACCAGCGGATTCTTGGGGCGATGGAACGCCGCGAAATCGACGGCTGGCATCCGTAACGAAGGAAACAAAAAATTTAAAATATTTTTAGAAATTACGGAACTTTTTCTGGTTCTGCAACGTCAAATATCTAAGATCCTGATGAAATGTTAAATCAATTGGAACTGCCATGAAAAAGAAACTCAAAGCCGCGTCCGCTGCATCTGCTGAACTTTGTCCGGACGCGGAACCTATGCCGGAACAACCGCAAAAAAAGAAAAAGCAAAGGCGCATTTCCCGCAGAGAACGCGGGGAACGGCGCCGAACGTCGGTTTTTATGATGCCCAGCTTTGTTGGCGTCATGCTTTTCTTCATCCTTCCTTTTTTTGTAGTGATTTATTATTCCCTCATTGACAATACGACCACGGCCAACTTCGTCGGACTGGAGAACTTCACCCGACTGTTTTCCAACTCCGCTTTCAAAATGGCCCTGAAAAATACCGGCATTTTCTCCATCACCGCCGTACCTCTGGTGGTGATTCTTTCGCTGGCCCTTGCTGTGCTGCTGGAATCCAACATTCCATGCAAAAGCACCTTCCGGACCATCTTCCTTTCTCCGATGATTGTTCCGGCGGCGTCAATTATCCTCATCTGGCAGGTACTGTTCGACTACAACGGCGTTGTGAATGATATCACCGCTCTGTTCGGCGCTTCTCCGGTAGAGTGGCTGAAATCGGAATATGGATACATAGTGGTAGTTCTGTTGTTCCTTTGGAAAAACATCGGCTATAACATGATCATGTTTATGTCCGCGCTCGCCGCGATTCCAAAAGGGATTCTTGAAGTGGCCATGATCGACGGCTGCGGGCCGGTCCGGCGCTTTTTCACTATCAAGCTCCGTTACCTGTCCTCTACGCTCTCTTACGTGACCATCATGTCCCTCATCAACTCGTTTAAAATCTTCCGGGAGGTCTACCTTCTCACCGGCGATTATCCATACGACAGCATGTATACGCTGCAGCATTTTATGAACAACACCTTCAGCAGCTTTGATTATCAGAAGCTTTCGAGCGCGGCCATCGTGCTCTGTGCCGTGATGATTGTTATCATCGGCATTCTTTTGTGGGTAGACGATCATGTTGGACGGGGGATTGAAGAATGACCAAAGATCTGCAGCTCAATGCCGCCGCTTTTCCGGACCGGAAAAAGAAAAAAAGGAAAATCACCTTCCGGCGTGTCCTTTTCCTGACCTTCGCTATGCTGATTCTTCTGACCTTTGCGTTCCTGTTTCTTTTTCCCACCGTGTTCACGATTACGAATTCCTTCATGTCGACAACAGAGCTT
>JBJFGC010000441.1:0-1922 GCA_051892315.1 Eubacteriales bacterium | reverse complement strand
GCTACGAAAACGGCGCGGTGATTGTCAGCCTGCGCAATCCGATGGCGCTTGACCTCACATCCGATAAGCCGTTGGAAGGCGTCCGGATTGTCCTCGACGCGGGACACGGCGGAGACGAGCCGGGGGCGACGGGAGCGTATGTCGGCCGGGACGGGACGATTCAGGAAAAGGATCTGAATCTCTCCATTACCATTGAAGCGGCATTTCTGCTCGACGCGCTGGGAGCGGAGGTGGAGCTGACCCGGGAAGACGATTCCACGTTGTCCCTTTACGAGCGTATGGCGTATCTGGAACAGTCCGAGCCGGATCTCTGCGTTTCGATTCACCAGAATTCCATTGGCTATGTGACAGACGCCACCCGTGTCCGCGGCACCCTTTCGCTCTGGTGTATGGACAGCGGACGTCTTCTTGCGGACTGTCTCGGTCCGGCGGTTGCAAGTGCCCTTGGCCGGAATTTCCGCGGATCCGATTATCAGGCTCTCGCCATGTGCCGCAATCCCAAATTTCCGCAGGCTCTGGTCGAGGTAGGATTTATCACGTCTGTCGAAGAATATGAACAGATGCTCGGCGCTTCCGGCATAAGAAAAGCCGCCGAGGGAATCCGCGACGGTGTGCTGGAATATTTCCGCGTTCAGGCGGAGTTTTGCCGGTGAGAAAAACAAAAAGGTGCGGGGAAAACTTTTGAAAAAGTTTTCCCCGCACTCTGTTTTCCGGCGTCATTCATGCTTGGACTGACGGTATTTATTGGGGGTTTGGCCGGTTGCGTTTTTGAAGGAACTGGAAAAGTGCTGGGTATTGGAATAGCGAAGAAGGGAAGCGATTTCTTTGATGGGCATAACGGTGCCGCAGAGGAGACTTTTCGCAACGCAGATTTTTTTATCGATGAGGTACTGCATGGGGGTGATGCCGAACTTCCGCTTGAAGACGCGGATGATGTGCATTTTGGTGATGCCGAAATGCTCGGACAGGATGTCCAGCGACAGCTCGGAATAGAGGTTGGCGTCGATGTAGGCGCGGATGCGCTCGTCGAGGGCGTTTTTATCCTGCGTATCCGGAAAGAATTCCGTTTTTCTCACTTCCATGAGCATTTCGTACAGCAGGCAGGAAATCTGCTTATAGGTTTCCGCGGAATTGGGGGAAGCCATATGTTCCAGGCGGTCATGAATTTCGAGAAAGAGACTCATCACGTTGGCCTCTTCCGTGAAGACCTCGCCCAGCATGAACAGGTCGGAGAGCCGGTCCACAAGGACGCCGTCGACATTGATCCATATTTTTTCATAGGGGTCAGCTGCGTCCGCGTAGTACACGACGTCTGCCCCTTTTTTTATAAAGTAAAACATCCCGGCGCGCACGTCCAGCACGTCGCCGCCGTACTCGATATGTCCCGTTCCGGAAATGACATATTCCAGGACGTATTCCGTTGACGGATGCCGCAGCATCCGGTATTCCGGATTCGGATAGGTCACTCCCGCCAGCAGGCAGTCGAGCATTCCGTTCGTGTCGCCGCTGCGCACATAGATTATTTTTTCATTGCTGTCTGTGAAATACATTCTTCCGCCTCGGTTTTCTATGAAGAAGTTTATTATAGAGATGAAGTTTATTATATAGTAGAAAAGATCAAAAATCAAGTTTATTTTTTGTAAAAATCCGAAAAAGTCGGAAAAAGCTAAAAAATGTTTTTCTGAGAATACGGGAGCGTTTTCACGGAACCAGAACCCTGTGGGAACCCTCCCACCACAGAAACATTTTGTGGAATAACCAGAAACCGCTTGACAGTCACGTGAATGCATGATATAATATACCTATAGAAAAATTCAGAAAGGGGGGAACGGGAGTGAACCTGAAAAACATTCCGGGCACGATACTTGAACGGGAGAAGATGGATAACGCTACCGGGATGGATTTTTTGAATAAGGTTTTCT
>JBJFGC010000440.1:0-1929 GCA_051892315.1 Eubacteriales bacterium | reverse complement strand
AGAGCGTCAATCATGTCGTCGAGATTGCCGTTCAGGTAGCTTTCCAGTGAGTAAATTGTATAGTTGATCCGGTGATCGGTCACACGGCTTTGCGGGTAATTGTACGTCCGGATCTTTTCGCTCCGGTCTCCTGTTCCCACCTGCGAACGCCGTTCACTAGCAATTTTGTCGTGCTGCTCACGGGTTTTCATGTCGTAGAGCTTGGCGCGCAGCAATTTCATCGCCTTGTCGCGGTTTTTCATCTGACTGCGCTCATCCTGACATTCGATGACAATTCCCGTCGGCTTGTGCAGCATCCGGATGGCCGATTCCGTTTTGTTGACATGCTGACCGCCCGCGCCGCTGGACTTGATGGTTTCAATTTCCAGGTCGTTCGGATTGATTTCGACCGCGATGTCCTCTGCCTCCGGCAGAACCGCGACCGTCGCTGTGGAGGTGTGAATCCGTCCGGACGATTCGGTGTCCGGCACCCGCTGCACTCGGTGAACCCCGCTTTCGTATTTGAAACGGGAATACGCTCCCGTTCCGGTCACAAGAAATGTGATTTCACGAAATCCGCCGAGCCCAGTCTCGTTGACGCTGACCGTTTCCGTCTTATACCGTTTCATGTCCGCGTACATTGTGTACATCCGATAAAGGACGCCGGCAAAGAGCGCTGCCTCCTCGCCGCCCGCACCCGCGCGGATTTCAACGACCACATTTTTGTCGTCCATCGGATCTTTGGGCAAAAGCAGGAGTTTCAGCTCTCCGTAAATCCGCTCGCCGTCCTCTTTGGCGCGCTTGAGTTCTTCCTCTGCCATTTCGCGCAGGTCCGCATCGCTTTCGGTCGAGAGAATTTCCAGAGCCTCCTCTGCGTCAGACTGCGTTTTTTTGTATTCGCGGTACTTTTCAATGACAGGCGCAAGAACGGAACGTTCCTTCATCCGTGCTGTGTAGCGTTCCAGGTCGGAGAGCGTTTCGGGGCGGGCCAGCTCATCCTCGATGGCCTCAAACCGCAGCTCGGCTTCTTTCAGTCTTTCAAGCATAGTTCTTTCCCATATCCTCAGGTATCATTTTCAAGTTTTTTTCTTTGTACGTTGCACACAACCTCTTTCGCCTGACGCGCTGTCTCTGTGATTTCGTTAAAACGGCCGGCGGCAATCTGCTCGTCCGACGCGAAAAAACTGGCTCCGCAGCAGACGACGCAGGGCAGCGTAAGGTAGTCTGCCGCATTTTTCAGGGAAATTCCGCCGGTCGGCATGAAACGGAGTCCCGCATAGGGCGCCGACACCGCCTTCAGCAGCTTTACGCCGCCCGCGGCTTCCGCCGGAAAGAATTTCACAAAATTCAGTCCCATTGCCATCGCGGTTTCCATTTCCGTCGGCGTCATGCAGCCGGGAATCACCGGAACGCCCCGCGCCTGTGTTTCTTCCACAATCGCCGGATTCAGTCCGGGCGCAACGATAAACTGCGCACCGGCTGCCAGCGCCGCGTCCAGTGCATTTTTGGTCAGCACCGTTCCGGCACCGACCAGCATATCGGGACAGGCGTCCCGCATATGCGCAATGGCATTCGCCGCGGCCGCCGTTCGGAAGGTCACTTCCGCCGCCGGAATCCCGCCGGCGCATAACGCGCGGGCCAGTTCCGCCGCATGTCCTGCGTCGGAAATCTTAATCACCGGTACAATTCCGGTTTCCAGCAGCGTGTTTTCCAGATTGTTCATGATGGTCTCCTTTGGAAAGTTGGCAGGGGAAACTTTCCTGAAAAAAATATTTTCCCATATCCCTATCAAACCCCTTTTCCTTATAGGGAGAAGTTTTTAAGAATGGGGTTTGGGGAAGGTACCTTTTCAGAAAGTACCTTCCCCAAGAAACTTGACCCTCAAACTTACTTAACGTGAGTTGGATGGGATTCGCGGGAGAAACTTTTTTGAAAAAAAGCTTTCCCCCA
>JBJFGC010000439.1:0-1931 GCA_051892315.1 Eubacteriales bacterium | reverse complement strand
ACATTGACCGCTCTCCGGATTATAATAAAAGAAAACAGAATCGGAGGAATTTTTATGGCGGTTATTACAGTGATTGGGGCAGGAATGATGGGATCGGCCATTCTTTTTCCGGCGGCAGATAACGGCAATACAATCCGTGTAACAGGCACACCGCTGGACCGCGCCATTATCGACCATGCCCGCAGGACCGGCGAACATCTTACTCTAAAGCGGAAAATGCCGCTCGGCGTTACGTATTACCAGTATGAAGAATTCGAGGAGGCACTTGACGGCACAGACCTTCTTATCTCCGGCGTATCCTCCTTTGGCGTGGACTGGTTCATCCGTGAGGTCCTTCCGAAAATTCCGGAGACACTGCCGGTGCTTTCCATCACCAAAGGGATGGTCAATACGCCAGACGGTGAGCTGATTTCCTATCCTGAAGTTTACGAAGCTGCCGCAAAGCGGAAGATTTCGTTCATGGCAGTTGGTGGTCCCTGCACAAGCTACGAGCTGGCTGACCACGATTTTACTGAGGTAACCTTCTGCGGACGCAGCATCGAGCAGCTCCAATGGGCGCGCAGCCTGTTTGAAACAGATTACTATCACGTCAGCGTATCGACTGACGTTCGCGGCGTCGAGTGCACCGTGGCAATGAAAAACGCATACGCTCTCGGTGTTGCACTGGCCATCGGCATGTCGTATGAACGGGAAGGAGCGGAAATCGAACATTATAACTCGCAAGCGGCGATTTTCGGACAGGCAGTTCGTGAAATGACCCGACTGCTTGACGTCTGCGGCGGTCATCCCTCCAACCTTCCCCTTGGCATCGGCGACCTGTATGTGACCGTCTACGGCGGCAGAACACGCAGAATCGGAATCCTTCTCGGACGCGGTATGCCTTTCCAGCAGGCGATGGAAAAACTGAACGGCGTCACGCTGGAGTCCATCGTGATTGCCTCCCGGACAGCCGAGGCAATTGGTCAGCGTATCAAGGACGGTCGGGCGCGTGCGGAGGATTATCCGCTTCTCCTGCACATCGCCGCGCTGATTCGCGGTGAAGAAACCGTCAACGTACCGTGGAAGGCGTTTGAAACGGAATTTCTGCGGCAGCCGCACCAAATTTGATCTTTTTCGGAGGTATCGTTTCCATGAATGACCGTGACTTTCGTTCCATTCCGCATAATCCCGGCCTTGATGGTCTCGCCGCACTCTCTCCTGATATTGTTTACTCCAATATCGGCGGAAAACCGCTGACTATGCGTGTGCTGTCGCCGTGGAATCATGAGCGTCGCTATCCGCTGATCCTGTTGTTTATCCAAGGTTCCGGCTGGACGTTTCCGGATATCAATTATGAGCTTCCGCAGCTTGCCGGCTATGCCCGTCACGGTTACGTCGTTGCGACGGTTACACACCGCAGTTGCCGGGATGGTTTCCCTTTTCCGGCGTTTTTGCAGGATGTAAAATGTGCGCTCCGCTTTCTTCGCGCCCATTCCGACGAGTTTGCAATTGACCCCGACCGTGTAACCGCTTACGGTACTTCATCTGGCGGAAATACCGCCCTTCTCCTCGGTATGACGGGTGACGATCCGCGCTATAAGACCGACGAATATGCCGGTTTTTCTGACGCTGTGTCCGCTGTTGTCGAGTGTTTCGGCCCGACGGATCTGTTTGACATGTATGAATTTTTCCGTGCGCAAGGCGGCGATCTCAGTCTCATCGAACATCTGCTGGGTGGAAACGCGGATTCCGAACCTGCCCGGAAACGGGCGTACGATATGAGTCCCCTTCGGATTGCCAAAGATGGGGTTCTTTATCCGCCGACGCTGATTCTGCACGGCGACTGCGACCACGTCGTTCCCTATGAATCGCAGGGGCTGCGCATGTTTGAACGATTGAAGGAGCTTGACTGCGACGTTTCCATGATTCGTGTGGAAGGCGCTGATCACGAG
>JBJFGC010000438.1:0-7473 GCA_051892315.1 Eubacteriales bacterium | reverse complement strand
GCGTTGATGCCTTCCTTGGTAACGTCCTTACCCTTCACAACAGCGGTGAGGATGGTGGTGGAGCCGGTCGGAACCGGAACTCTCTGTGCGGAACCGATGAGCTTGCCGTTCAGTTCGGGAATAACAAGACCGATGGCCTTTGCAGCGCCGGTGGAGTTCGGAACGATGTTGGCTGCGCCTGCGCGTGCTCTGCGGAGGTCACCCTTTCTGTGCGGACCGTCAAGAATCATCTGGTCGCCGGTGTAGGCGTGAATGGTGCTCATGATACCGGACTGGATGGGAGCGTAATCGTTCAGAGCCTTTGCCATCGGAGCGAGGCAGTTGGTGGTGCAGGATGCAGCGGAAATGATCTGGTCATCTGCAGTCAGGGTGTTTTCGTTTACGCTGAATACGATGGTCTTGAGATCGTTGCCGGCGGGAGCGGAAATAACAACCTTCTTCGCACCTGCGTTGATGTGTGCCATGGACTTTTCCTTGGAGCAGTAGAAGCCGGTGCATTCGAGAACAACGTCTACGCCGATTTCACCCCACGGAAGGTCAGCCGCGTTCTTTTCGCTGTAGATGGTGATCTTCTTGCCGTCTACTACGATGTAGTTTTCGCCAGCTTCCACAGTGTGGGTCTTTTCGCCGATCTTGCCGCAGTAGCCGCCCTGAGCGGTGTCATACTTCAGAAGATGAGCGAGCATTGCGGGATCGGTCAGGTCGTTGATGGCAACAACTTCGTAACCCTCTGCGCCGAACATCTGACGGAATGCGAGACGGCCGATACGACCGAAACCGTTAATAGCAACTTTTACAGACATTTGAGTTTCCTCCAATTATATATAAATTCCTTTGGGTAACAATGGGAGTGAGAGAACAGCCGCCGCTGGTAGCTTGTCCCTCCAGCCTATATTTTATACTATTTTCCGCAAATATACAATAGCTTTTTCAAACTTTGTGAAAAATTTACCGTTTCAATAAAATTCCGACGCAGGATTTTCATATTTCGGGCGTTTTGTCAGGAAAGCACGAACCGGGCATCCGGCGTCTCCGGCCCTCATTTCATGAACTTTTTCAGATATGCCGCAGAGCGCGCGATCGAGTCGAACGGGTCTCCCGGGCAGGTGTCCTGCTCGACGACGTAATACTTCACGCCGGCTTTTTCCGCGCTTTCGAGAATACCTTCCCACCAGAGATTGCCGTTCCCGATTTCGGTGATGAACGGTCCGTGTTCGTTCCGGCCCATGTCCTTGAGGTGGAGAATGTCAATACGTCCCGCGAGCTTTTCAATCCAGTACCGAACGTCGCCGCCGCCGTGCTGGACCCAGTAGGTGTCGAGGACGAAGGAGGTTTTTTCGGGATCGAGCCCTTCGACCAGCATGTCCATTGCCGTCCGGCCGTTTGCGAGACGGCGGAACTCGTGGCTGTGGTTGTGATAGGTGAACTTGAAGCCGTGCGGGAAAACCTTCGCCGCGACGGTGTTCGCCTGTTCAATGAAGCGTTCGACCGCTTCCACGGATTCCGCGCCGAAGCCGCCGATGCCCATGTTGGTGGTGGAAAGGGCGCGGTGATTTTCCATCGCCTGCTCCGGATGGTTTACCATCATGCCGAAGTCGTCGTGCGTACCGCAGATTTCAATGCCTTCTTCGGCCGCGATTTTTCCGAATTCCGCGTAGGGAACCGCACAGCCGGCGGTCTGCGCGACGGTGTAGCCAAGCTCTCTCATTTTGCGGAAGCTCTCGCGGAGGTTTTCCGGACTGCCCATAGCATCACGGATGGTGAAAAGCTGTAAACCGAGTTTGTCCATCATGTCTGAAGCTCCTTTTGTGAAAAAATGGTTGGATTCTGTCTTTATTTTGGCGTAAGATCGATGGGATTCGCGGGGGAAATTTTTATGAACAAAAGCTTTCCCCGGCCCCCCTTCCAAAAACTTTCCTGTGGATAAAAGGACAAAGCCTGTGTGAATTTTTTGCTTTATTTGCATGGCGTCCTGTTCTGCCTTGAAAAGTTTTTGCGGAGGGGGAGGTGCTTTTTCGGGAAAGCATCTCCCTGTCGAGCTGACATTATTTTACTATGTTTTCCGGGGGATTGCAAGGGGATTTGGAAATTCGCGGAGAAGTTTCGGGAATCTCTGTGGAGGCAGAGAGAAAAGTTCCGTGCAGGCCGAAGAATTTGCACTCACCCTTTGCTCTTTCTCCACTCCTCCTCAAGAATTGCCATCAGAATGTCGTCGGCGAAGCGGTCGCCGTCGCGGACGGCATCGCGGAGGACGCCTTCGCGGCGGAAACCAGCCTTGGCGTAGGCTTTTTCGGCGCGGGGATTGAAGGAGAAGACGTCCAGGGAGAGACGGTGCAGACCCAAGACTTCAAAGGCAAAGTCGCGCGTCACTTCCGTGGCCCACGTGCCGATGCCGTTTCCGCAGTCCGACGGGTGGAAAATGCAGATGCGGAAGTTCGCCGCGCGCAGTTCCCAGTCGATTTCGTTGAGAACGCTCTCGCCGATGATGCGTCCGTCCGGCGCGAGAATGAGAAAATCGTACCGGTCGCCGTCGTCCAGACAGTGAAGGAAAAAGGTTATCACTTCGTCGCGGGTGAAGTCCGTCCGGCATCCGGTCAGACGGGCTGTTTCGGGATCGAGCGGCGCGTAGTTCTGGCGATAGTAGTTCTCCGCGTCCGCGGCTTCGGCCGGCCGGATCGTGTAACCGTCCCGCTCCCATGTTTGCGTGATTTTTTTCTTTTTCATTGACAGAGCCTTTCGTAGAGGTACCGGCAGTTCACGACTTTCTCAAGCAGCGCGTTCCGATGATAGAAGTAGTGGTTGGAGGATTCGTAGCCGATGGTCGGGTTCCGCGATACGATTTCCGCCGTTTTGACGGCAATTGCTTCTTCTTCCCGCAGAATTTCCGCCGCGGTCAGCTCCGTCGGTCCCATCTCGGAGGCCCGACCGTCGCGCAGCAGAAGAAACGCGCACTGCAGGTACATCGAACGGAAATGGCAGCCGCAGACCTCCGCACAGTCGGTCAGTTCCCGCAGCTTTCCGGAAGACGGTGCACCGTTTTCCGCTTCCCGCAGCAGCTCCAGCCCCCGGTTCCATCCGTCCGACAGCGTTTTCACCTGCGAAACGTAGGTTTCTACGGGGAAAATCGACCGCCAGTCATCCAGCGCGTCGTACGGATAACCGACCATCGTCGCCCCGAATCCCGTCGGTACGGCATAGAGCAGATTCGCCGGCGCGGAATGTTGCGGCCCGTTGTACGCGCAGCCGATGTGGAACGGGTAGGCGTCGAACGCCTCGCTGAAGCAGTGGAATGCCTTCGTCAGCCGTCCGATGTCCGCGCCGTCGAAAATTTTTTCGTAAAGTTCCGGCAGCGACGGGATGCGGTCGCTTTTTTCGCAGAGAGACGACAGCATTTCCAGCGTCGGGGAGGGATAACCGCCCAGCGTCCACGACAGCATCAGCCCGTCGGGGGCACTTTCTCCGGCTTCGAGGAGCGCGCGGAGGTGACGGTACGGCTTTTCGAACACGGGAAGGTACGGCACGGCGGCCATTTCCCACGAGTTGTTCACCTGCAGCTTCGCGTACGCCGGAAGCCCCTGTTCATGGGCCGCTTTCCACGTGGAAAGCGCGTATTCGCCCGGCCCTTCGATGGAAATGGAGTAGTCCAGTACGGAGGTTTCCGTCCCGCCGAGCACCTTTGTTTTGCCCTGTTCGCTGACGCCCATGACCGCGGTCTGCAGCGGAAGATTCCGGACGACCTCCGGCATGGTTTCGGGAACCCAGCCCCAGCTCCACGCAATCACCCGGACGGTGTCGGAGACGGACGACGCCCCTTCCCGAACGAGGCGGTTGACGAGCACGAAGATTTCGGCAGGCGTCTTGTCCGCGCATTTTGGGCAGTTCGACGGGCCGCCCGGTGTGTGGCTGTAGCAGTTGGTGAGGTTTTCCGACGCGGTGATGGTGAAAAATCCGCCGAGCAGGGGAACGCTTCGGACAAGCTCGGCCACGCCGTCGCGGAGGTAAGCCTGCACCTCCGGCTCACTGACGCAGAGGGTACCGTACGCACCGTTCTGCCAGCCGAGGAGATTGGGATGATCGCGGAAAAACGGCATCGGCATGGAGCGCGGCTCATTAAAGTAGAGGAACAGCTTCAGGCCGTACTTTGCGAGCTTTTCGGTCAGGTAGCGCATCCCCTCCTGACGGGTCTCGTACCCTTCGGAAAATGCGGGCGCGAAGGGAAATTGGACCATTGTGTACAGGATGATCTGTGTCCATACACCGGTAATGCCGATGCTTTGGTAGGCCCGCAGCAGCTCGTCGGGAAAGGAGGCGTCGATGAGTTCACGGTCGAGGAAGGTGTCGCCGTAGAGGGCGCAGTAGCTGTAGCAGAATCGCTCTTCAAAGCGGGGATGACCGTGGACCGCCGGATGCTTCGAGTGGAGGGCGAACAGGGGCGCGAAATCAAAGGGCTGTGCGGTTACGGGCGGCAGCTTGTCTTCGGTTTCGGTGACGGCGCGGCGGATTTCCTCGGTACGCCGCTGTTCGCTTTCGTTCAGCGGACGGTAATGGAAGTCGTCCACATCCGGTTTGAAGCCGCCGAGTTTGACCTCTAAAAAGTCGTCCTCACGCAGGTGGAAGGCGAGCTTTTCCGGCGTCCAGTCGAGGAGGGTACACAGGGCGTCGTAATCGAGCAGGTGCCAGTTGGCGCGGAGGATGGTGATGTACCCTTTGGTCAGCCAGTCGGGGCAGACGTGCGGCTGGGGCGGAAGACCGAGGTCGGCGGCGAGCCGGCAGGCGGTTTCGGAATCCGTTCCGATCACGCGCGCGATGCGTTCGGTCGGGACCATGCCCCAGTTCCGGAAAAGGACACACTGGAAGGGGGCGGGAAAATGAGGGACGGTCAGTCGTTTTTCCTTACGGACCGGTGGAAGGGGAAGATTCATGGGGTGCCTCCGTTTTTTTCTTCATTATAGCACAAAGGGGAAAGGGGTGCAAGGGGAAGTTCACTTCCCCGGAAAACTCCCCGTCAGCACACTTCTTCCACTCTTGCATTGCATCCGAAAATATGGTATAATGCAGACAGAAAAACTCGTAATTGCCAAGGAGAATCTTTATGAAGCTCAACTTCGGAAGCCTTACCCGCAGCCAGCCGGATCCGTTCATTTTCGAGGACGGCGGACGGTATTATCTTTATGTGACCGCGTATCCGGGGGTGGAAGCCTATTCCGCGGACTCGCCGTTCGGAGAATGGAAGTTTGAAGGGGTTGTCTGCACCATTTCCACGCACAAAAATTACTGGGCGCCCTGCGTGATTAAAATTGGCGACTGGTACCACATTTACGTTTCCTGCGAGGACGAAGGGATGTTCCAGTACCTTCATACCGCGCGCGCAAAGTCCCCGCTCGGCCCCTTTGAGGAGGCAAAGTGCCTGTTCGATCATTTTTCCATCGACGCGCACGTGGTCGAAACCGGCGCGGGTCTGTTCCTCTGGTACGCCGCGGACAATACCGACACCGACCGCATCGGAACCCGCGTTTTTGTGGACCGCCTGCTCGACCCGTACACCCCCGCCTGCCAGCCGCGCGAGGTGATCGTTCCCACCTTTGATGAGGAAATTTTCATGCGCAACCGCTACGGCGACGGACGGGACTGGCACACCATCGAGGGCGCGTTCTGGTTCGAGAAGGACGGCTGGCAGTACGTCATGTACAGCGGCGCGTGCTACCAGAACGACACCTACCACATCGGTTACTCCGCCGCCAAAACGACCGAGCAGGACCTCACCAAAGTTCCTTTCGTCAAGCATACCGCAAACGGCCGCTTCGACCCCGTCATGACCAAAAACGCCTGCGAGGAAGGCGTCGGCCACCACAGCGTTCTGTATTATCAGGGCGACTACTACGCTATCTATCACGGCCGCGATCTGGAACAGAACGACGGCCTGACCGGTGACCGCCGCACGGCCCGCATCTGTAAGCTCCACGTTGCGGACGGGATCATTACGGCGGAACGGTGAGACGCAAAAAAGTTCCCGGTTCCAAAAACTTGCATAAAAAATTGGGTGCAGATCGTTCGATCTGCACCCAGCGCTGTTTTCTGCGCTTTCCCTTATTTCACTTCTTCACAGGTGAAGCCGAGGGCGGTGACGGCGGCGAGGATCTGATCCATGCCGACTTTTTCCGGGTAGGTGATTCCTGCGCGGCCGAGCTTGAGGTCAACGTCCGCGCTGACACCGATGGCTTTCAGCGCCGCGGTCACTTTACCGGCGCACTTTTCGCAGTGCATTCCGCCGATTTTGAGGGCTGCCTTCTTTTTTTTGCCGAATAACATGGTGTAATTCTCCTTGCATATCTTGTAAATTTTGAGGACAGACGTAAAATTTCACAGACCCCTTCCCCGGGCGAACGCTTTTGGGGCGGGGTTTCCAAAGAAGTTCCCCTATTCCACCTTCACTCTCCGCAGACGAAGGGCGTTGGTGACAACGCAGACGCTGGAGAGGGACATGGCCGCCGCCGCAATCATCGGGGTCAGGGAGATGCCGAACGCCGGGTACAGGACGCCCGCCGCAATCGGGATGCACAGGACATTGTAGCCGAAGGCCCACGCCAGATTCTGACGGATGGTCCGCATGACCGCATGCGCTAACTGAATCGCGCTGGCCGCATCGGCGAGGTCGCTGCGCACCAGAACCACCGACGCCGACTCGATCGCAATGTCCGTTCCGTGCGCGACCGCCATGCCGCAGTCCGCCGCCGCCAGTGCGGGAGCATCGTTTTCCCCGTCGCCGATCATGACGGTGTACCGCCGGACCGTGTCGCCGTAGAATTCACCGGACATCAGGCGGCGGATGTGTTCCGCTTTTTCGTCCGGTTTGACGCCGGAAATCACATGCCCGATTCCCGCCTCCGACGCAATCGCTTTCGCTGTGGCTTCGCAGTCGCCCGTCAGCATCACCACGTCACAGCCGAGCTTCGTCAGCTTTTCCACCGCCGTGCGGCTTGTCGGCTTGATGCGGTCCGCCAGCGCGATGATCCCCGCGAACGTTTTATTTTTTGCGAAAAGAACCGGAGTTTTCCCCGTCGCAGCGTAGGAATGCAGCTGTTCCAGCACCGCGTCGCTCAGCTCTACGCCGCACTGCTTCATATAATCCGCGTTTCCGCCGCAGCAGTCCGCACCGTCCACGATTCCGCGAACCCCGCCGCCGAACGTCTGGGTAAAGCCGTCTGCCGGTACCGGAGAAATTCCCCTTTCCGCCGCGTGTTCCACAATCGCACGGCCGATCGGGTGCTCGCTCCTGCTCTCCAGCGACGCCGCAATGGTCAGAAGCTCCGGCGAACCTTCGGAAACATCCGCGACGGTCATTTTTCCTTCCGTAATCGTGCCGGTCTTGTCCAGGACCGCGACGCTCGTGCGGCAGAGCGTGTCGATGGCGTCCGCGGACTTGATCAGAATCCCAAGCGACGCGCCGCGTCCGACGCCGCACATGACCGCCGT
>JBJFGC010000437.1:0-7498 GCA_051892315.1 Eubacteriales bacterium | reverse complement strand
GTCCCTGGTCGTTCTTCTGTTTGAGATGGGAATTCTGCTTGCAATTTCACGTCAGTATTACCGGAAAAAGTCGGATCTGAGAAGAAAATAGCTTGAGATACGGCAAACCAAAGGGAGAACAGAGCAGGAAGAAAGTATGCTTTTTCACCTTTCGCAGCGCATTTGCTTTGCGGATGCCGGGAACCAAAAAATTTTCGACGTTCCAAAACGTTCAGCGTGTGCGGACGTCGACCGGGGAGCGGCCCCCCTTTGGAACAGTGGAGCCTTTGACAGGGCTCGGCCGAAACTTTTCAGCGGACAAAGTTTGTGCAGATTTGGAGGAACCACATGAGAGTTCTAATGACCGGCGGCGGAACCGGCGGACACGTCAATCCCGCGCTCGCCATCGCCAATACCATCCGTCAGAACGACCCCGACGCCGTCATCGCGTACGCCGGTACCAAGCGCGGCATCGAAAACAAGCTCGTGCCGAAAGCCGGCTACCCCATGTACTACGTGGATGTGCGCGGCATCAAGCGGAGCCTGTCTCCGTCCAACCTCAAGGCGGCTTACCTTGCGCTGACCTCCCCTTACAAAGCACGGAAAATTATCCGGGACTTTCGTCCCGATATCGTTGTCGGAACCGGCGGATACGTTTCGTGGCCGGTCGTCCGTGCGGCGGCCTCCATGGGCATTCCGACCGCGCTGCATGAGTCCAACGCCATCGCCGGCGTCGCGGTCAAGATGCTCCAGAAATGCGTTGACCGCATTTACCTGAATTTTGAAAAAACCGGAGAGACGCTTACCTGTGACAAATCCAAGCTCATGCAGGTCGGCAACCCCGTCATGGGCGATTTTACCTCCATGTCCAAGGCGGAGGCGCGGAAAAAGCTCGGCATTTCCGACAAATACAAGTACATCATCCTTTCCTACGCCGGAAGCATGGGCGCGGAAAAGGTCAACGATGCCATCCTTTGCCTCATGCGCGACTTTACCGCGAAGCATCCGGAGGTGTACCATATCCATGCGACCGGTTCCATTGAGCTTGCACTTTGCAGCGGTCAGTTCCGGGACATGGGGCTTGACCAATACGAAAACATTGAGCTTTGCGAATATATTTTTGATATGCCCGTCAAAATGGCAGCGGCGGATCTGACCATCAACCGCGCGGGCGCCATGACGATTTCCGAGCTTGCAATCACCGGAAAGCCGGCGATCTTCATTCCGTCGCCGAACGTGGCGGAAAATCACCAGTACAAGAACGCGAAGGTACTCAGCGACGCGGGAGCGGCCGCACTGTTTGAGGAAAAAGAGCTTGTGGACGGCGCGAAGCCGCTCATTGCCGAGGTTGAGCGTCTGCTTGGCCCGGAGGGAGAAGGCATCCGCGCGGACATGAGCGGAAAAATCCGGCAGTTTGCAGTGCCGGAATCCAATAAGCTGATTTACAACGACTTGTGTAAACTTGTGGGAAAAAAGTGAACCTCCGCACACACGTTGTCCAATTCGTTCAGGGCCGCCTGAGGATGCCCTGCGTCCTCGGCTCAACGTCCAAAAATCTTCCGGAAGGAGACGCGAAATGCAGGAAAATCATTCCAAAGCAACACAACAGGATGTATTGTACGTGTACGACCGGATCTGCAGCAAGAATTCCAAAAACCGGCAGATTCTGCGCGAGTACGGTACCTGTGCCGCGGACGCACCCGACGCCCAGCCGATGGGTCGGGCAAGCCGTCCGATGAGCCGGACAAGCCGTCCGATGGGCAAAGCATTCGCCGAAAGTCAGCGTAAACGCGCGGAGGAGTATCTCCGTGCCAATCCGGGGCGGACGCGAACGTCCGCCAAAACCGCTTGGACAGCCGATTCTTCTTCCGTCCATGCCTACGCGGCAGAAGACTATACCTACACCGACGGGAACGGAAACGAGTATGTCTACCGCCCCGCGCCGGTCAGCGGAGGAGCCGCGGTTCGTCAGCGTCCTCTCAAGCTCCTCCTGGAGCAGATCATCAATATGTTCGAGTCCCTCGACTCGCGCCGGAAGCGCGATGAGGAGACGGCCAAAAAGCAGGCCATCGCGCATAAAAAATTCACGGAAAACCGTCACGCGCTCTTAACTGCGGTTCTTCTTCTCCTTGTGACCATCCTGTTCGTCGGTTTTGTCTACCTCGCCTTCTTCGTGATCTCCGACGTGGAGGTCCGGGGAACGGACCTCTATTCGAAAGAGGACATCGTGGAAGCGGCGGGTTTTTCCGTGGGGGACAACCTCTATTCCTTCCACGCGGGACGAGCGGAGGAAAGCATCCTCTTTTACTGTCCGCGGATTCAATCGGCGCAGATTTCCCGTACGCTGCCGAATTCCGTAGACATTGAGCTGACGGAGGATACGGCGGTCTATTATGCGGACGTGTACGGCGATATTCTCGTCCTGTCCGCGGGTCTGCGTGTTCTCGGCGTCACCGACTGTGACGCGGCGCGGGCGGATGGACTGATCCAGCTTGTTCTTCCGGCGGTGCGGGATTCTGTGGCCGGACGGGCGATTTCCTTCGCGGAAGAGCGGAATCTGCGGTACGTCCGCAGCATCCTCGGCGCGGTGGCGGAATCGTCTCTGGGCGGAGAGGGCCGCATCAGCAAAATCGACCTGTCGGACGAGTACGGCGTCACGATGAACTGTGACGGAAGGTACTTCCTGAAGATCGGAAACGAAAAGGATTGTGATCTCAAGCTGCGCATGGCCTATAAGACCATCGGAAACGAAGCATTCGACCGGGAAATGCCCGCGAGCATCGATGTGAGCAAGGTCGGCGAAGCGAGCGTACGGTACGATATGCGCCTGATTGTGGAATGAAAAACGCGCGTACCGGATGATTTTGTGTGAAAAAAACGTAAATTTCAAAAATATTTTCAAAAAAACTATTGCAAATTTTTCGTACATAATGTATTATATAACGTAGTATAATGTCTTTATTATGTGGAAAAGCTTTGCCGAAATACAAAAGCCAAAAAGCGGACAAGGAGGGCATAAGGATGCCATTTGAACTTGATGATAACAATTACGAAAGCGGCGTAAATATAAAGGTTATCGGTGTCGGCGGCGGCGGAAACAACGCTCTGAACCGGATGATTACTACCAATGTGCGCGGTGTGGAGTTCATCGCCATCAACACGGATACTCAGGCTCTTATGAAATCCAGCGCAGCCAGACAGATTGCCATCGGCGAGAAGACCGCGCGCGGCAAGGGCGCGGGCTCCAATCCCGAAATCGGCGCGGCCGCAGCGGAGGAGAGCAGCGATGAAATCAAGAAGGCGCTGGAAGGTGCGGACATGGTGTTTATTGCGGCCGGCATGGGCGGCGGCACCGGCACCGGGGCAGCTCCGGTGGTTGCTCGTCTCGCGCATGAAATGGAGATTCTGACCGTCGGAATTGTCACCAAGCCGTTCAAGTTTGAAAACAAAAAGAGAATGGATCAGGCGGAAGCAGGTATTGAAAACCTGAAGCAGTACGTCGATTCCCTCATTATCATTCCGAACGAACGTCTCAAGGAAGTGGAAGAAAAAATCACGCTGATGAACGCGTTCAAAATTGCGGACGACGTTCTCTGCCACGGCGTCCAGAGCATTACGGAACTGATCAACGTGCCGGAGTACATAAACCTCGACTTTGCGGACGTGACGACCATTATGAAGGACGCGGGCTACGCGCATATGGGTGTCGGCGAAGCGTCCGGCAAGGACATGGCGGAATACGCGGCAAGAAACGCTATCTCCAGCCCGCTTCTTGAAACCACCATCACCGGCGCGAAGGGCATTCTCATCAGCATCACTGCGTCGCCGGACATCAGCATGGACGACATCGACAAGGCGTCTACCATCATTTCCGATGAAGCCGCTGAGGGTGCAAACGTCATCTGGGGTGCCGCATTTGATGAGAGCCTCGAGGACACCATGAAGATTACCATCATTGCGACCGGTTTCGAGAACAAGAGCGAAGTGGATTCGACCTTCAACAAGAAGGCAGAGGCGGCACGTCGTCCCGTCGCGTCCGGCAAAACTGTGTCTGGCGTGAAAACTCAGAATCGGGTTGTCGAGCAGAAGCCGCAGCCTCAGCCGCAGACCCAGCCCGCTGCTGACGAAGAAAAAAAGGACGATGATTCGCCGATTTCCGAGGATGATTTCAACGAAATCATCAAAATGCTCAACATGGGCAAAAACCAGAACGGCGGCCAGAATCCGAGAAGATATTGATGACCTAACGTTTCATGGGGAAAACCTTTTTTGGAAAAGGTTTTCCCCATGCTTTTTTTCTAAAACCTTTTTGGACCGGAGATGAAATTTTCGGGCAAACCCTTTTTGGAAAGAGGGTTTGCCCGATGACTTTTTTACTCAAAATCCTTGCAGGCGATCAGGTTTGTGCCTTCTTCGATGAAGTTTTCCACAAGAATGTCGCCGGTGTGAATCGGAGCGGATGCCTTCACGGTACGGACGATTTCCATTGCTTCAAACAGCGTCGGGCGCGGGATCGGACGGTCGGTGCGCACCGGAAGCATCTTCACGCCATCCTTGGTCTGAACGGTCACGGTCGAGGTCAGCGTGCGGACCGGATGGGTGACTTCGCTTTCCGCGTATTTTTTGCCGCGGACGCAGGTCTGGCCGGTGACGTCGGTTACACGGCCCGCCTCGTCAAGTGTCACGGTGATACGGCATCCCGCCGGACATACGACACATGTCAATTCTTTTGTACTCATTTGCCGTTACCTCCGAGTTCGCGTAAAGATACGGTGATTTTCCGGTCGCCGGACGCCGCCAGAGCAGCCAGCTTGTCTGCCGGAAGCTCAAGGGACTCCATTTCACCCGGGGCTGCCGCGCTTTTGGTTTTCTTTGCCAGCACTTCGCCCGATTCGCTCTCAGCCACGAGCTGCACTTTTTTATAGACGTCGGTGACGCGGAAGAAGATGCGCACCGGCTCCGCGGTTTCGGTGAGGTCAATGCGTTCCGGTACGGTGTAGCGCACGCCGAAGCCGGTTGTCACGGAAACGGAACGAAGGACCCGACTTTCTTCGCCGAGAATTTTTGCGGCCGCGTGGGTTCCCGCGATGTCCGCTTCCTCGGAAACGTAGTCGACCAGATCGTGAACGTGCAGAACATTGCCGCACGCATAGATGCCGTCCGCTTCGGTTTCGCGGAACTGGTTGACCGCCGCGCCGTTGGTCATGCGGTCAAGCGAAATGCCCGCACCTGTGGTCAGCTCGTTTTCCGGAATCAGACCGACAGAAAGGAGCAGCGTGTCGCATTCAATGGTTTCTTCGGTGCCGGGAATCGGACGCCGGCCGTTTGCTTCGTCGACCGCTGCGATGGTGACGCTTTCCACACGGTCCTTCCCGTGGATTTCGGTGACGGTGTGGGAGAGGCGGAGCGGAATGCCGAAGTCGTCCAGACACTGGACAATGTTTCTCGCCAGACCGCCGGAGTAGGGCATCAGCTCACAGACGGTCAGAACCTTTGCGCCTTCCAGAGTCAGACGGCGGGCCATAATCAGGCCGATGTCGCCGGAACCGAGAATGACCACACGGTTGCCCGGCAGGAAGCCTTCCATGTTGATGTAACGCTGCGCGCAGCCGGCGGTGTAGATGCCGGACGGGCGGGAACCGGGGATGTTCAGCGCACCGCGGGTTCGTTCCCGGCAGCCCATCGCGAGAATAACGGCGTCGGCCGTCGCGGTGACATAACCAAGCTCGGGGGAAACGAAGGTCACGTGACGGTCGCCGGTCAGAGCGAGTACCATGCTGTTGGTCAGAATCGGAATGCCCGCCTCCCGCGCCATCTGGATGTAGCGTCCGGCGTATTCCGGGCCGGACAGCTCCTCGCCGAACCGATGAAGACCAAAGCCGGCGTGGATGCACTGGTTCAGGATGCCGCCCGGCTCGCTGTCGCGTTCGAGGACGAGAACGTCAGCCGGAGCAAGACCGCGGCGTACCGCGGCGCACGCGGCAGCCAGACCGGCCGGTCCGCCGCCGATGATAATGAGCTTCTTGTGCATATCAGTTACCTCCCTTGCGCTTTTCCACAAGCCACGAGCCGCCGCCGAATTTGGTTACGGTGTCCAGCGCGCGTCCGGTTTCCGCCGCGATAAGGGACGCGGCTCTGGGGGAGCAGAACCCGCCCTGACACCGGCCCATGCCGGCGCGCAGACGCTTCTTGAGCATATCGATGGTGACGGCCGGAATCGGACCGTGGATGGCGTCGAGAATATCTCCCTCCGTGACGGTCTCGCAGCGGCAGATGATGCGGCCGTACGCGGGATTTTTGCGGCAGACGGCCGCTTTTTCCTCATCGGTCATGTGGTTGAACGGTTTGTGGTTGCCGTCCGGACGGCGGGTGGGGATGTAGTCGTCGCGGTCCTCCAGCACGAGACCGGCATCGGCAAGAAGACCGACGAGGTACTCCGCGGTTGCCGGCGAGGACGCAAAGCCGGGGGATTCCACGCCGACGGCGTGAATAACGCGCGGAAGCTGTTCGGAAATCCTGAGGTAAAAGTCGTAAATATTCGGGGTCGCGCGCACACCGGCGAAGGAGGTGATGGCCATACGGGTGTTGACGGACGGCACGAGCAGGTGCGCACCGTTGGTGATTTCCGCAAGTCCCGGGGCGGTGGTGCTTTTGTCGTCGCCGTCTTCGATGGGGTATGCGTTCGGGCCGATGATGAGGTTTCCATCCGCGGTGGGGCTGACAAGAATGCCTTTGCCGCGCTCGGACGGGCAGACAAACAGCGTGGAGTTGGCCAGACCGCCGCATGCCTTGTCGAGAATGATGTATTCTCCGCGGCGCGGGGTGATGGTGATGGGAAAATCGTTTTCGCCGAGAAGCGCCGCGACTTCGGCGGAGTGAACGCCGGCGCAGTTGACGATGTAGCGGGCGGCGATGGTGTCCGTACCGTTGGAAACGTAGTAGATGTCTCCCGCGCTGGACGCGCCGGTTACTTTAAAATTGAAGTAAAAGTGAACGCCGTTGGTGACCGCGTTGTCGGCGGCCGCGATGGTGATTCCGTACGGACAGGTGATGGCAGCGGACGGTGCCCAGAGGGAAGCGAGCGCGTTCGGGGAAATGTTCGGCTCCATGCTGCGCAGCTCCTCTTTGCCGAGAATGCGCAGGCCGGGAACGCCGTTGGCGATGCCGCGGTCGTACAGCTCGTGAAGCGTCTTTAAGTCCTCTTCGCTGAACCCGACAACGTGGGAACCGCATTCGCGCAGCGGAACGTCAAGCTGGCGTGCGAGGGCTTTCATGAGCTGGTTGCCGCGTACGTTGAGCTTGGCCTTGAGGGTACCCGGTCTGGCGTCGTAGCCGGCATGGACGATGGCGGAATTGGCGCAGGTCGCGCCCATCGCAACGTCGCAGGCGGCCTCCGCGACCGCGACACGGCAGTGTTTGGCCGCGAGCAGGCGCGCGGTCATGACGCCGGTACAGCCCGCGCCGATAATCAGTACGTCATAAATCATATGTAAAGTTCTCCTGTGGACCATGGTTTTCC
>JBJFGC010000436.1:0-1943 GCA_051892315.1 Eubacteriales bacterium | reverse complement strand
AATCTCCGCTGCTTCTCAAGGTTTTCCCTGCATTTTCCACCCATAAAATAACGTGAGTTCGACGGAGTCTGCCCCCACCTCAAAAACTTCCAAACGAAGAACAGGGGCAGGATGTCGTGTAAATCCGAAAAATTTGCACAAGCTTTATCGCTTCATCCCGTTTAAAGTTTTTTTAAAGGGGGTGCGGGGGAAAGCTTTTTTTGGGGAAAAGTTTCCCCCGCAAATCCCATGGACTCACGTAAAATATTTCAAAAATCCTCGCAAAGGGTTGATTTCGACATATTTCTATGCTATAGTTTAATTGCAGTAACCATTTCTTTTGCATCCGAAGAGTTTCACGCGGCGCGGCAGCCACATAAGCGTGGCGCCCTCTATGGATAAGGATTTTTGAACATGAAACGTGTTTTTACTCTGTTTTTGCTGACCCTGCTTCTCACCGCGTGTTCCCATAATCCGGCGCAGGTCTCTCAGAACGTCGGCGTCGGGCGGGAAACGAAAACCATTCTCCCCCAGAATATCACCGCAAAGCCGCCCACGGAAAACGAAACCGGCGACACCATCCCTGTACCGGGGACATCCGGCGCGCTCTGGGAACTCGTGGACGGCCGGTACGTCTATCATTTTCCCCCGCGCGACGACAGCGGCCTGTCGGATCTGTCGGACCTGTCCGCAGTCCAGTACATTCCCTTTGAAGACCAGCCCGACGACTGGTTTTTCGGGAAGACCGAGCGGGACGCCAGTACCGGCGAAGTCACATACATCTGGGACCGCGCACAGTCCACGCTGGACCTTCTTGAACAATACAACGGCATCTACCGCGGTGATGAAAGCCAGAAGGTCTGCTATCTGACCTTTGACTGCGGCTATGAGCTGGGGACGATGTCCTCCATCCTCGACACGCTGAAGGAAAAAGCCGTCCCCGCGACCTTCTTCGTCAACGGGAACTACGTCAACACGGCGGGCGATATGATTCAGCGGATGCTGGACGAGGGTCACATCGTCGCCAATCACTGTGTCAACCATTACGACCTCACCACAGTATCCGCCGAAACCTTCCTTGAGGAAGTGCAGGGACTGGAAGACCTGTTCTGCGCCAAGTTTCCGAACGCCGGGCCGATGCGGTACTTCCGTCCGCCGTCGGGAAGCAGCAACGAGTGGGTTCTCCGGCTGGCCGACAAGATGGGCTACATCACGGTCATGTGGTCGTGGGCCTACTACGATTACGACACCGCCAATCAGCCCGACGTTGCCTCTGTCTTAGAGCAGGTCAAGCTGGGCCTTCACAACGGCTGCGTCTACCTGCTCCATCCCGAATCCACCACCAACACCGCCATGCTCGGTCCCATGATCGACTGGATCCGCAGCGTCGGTTACGAAATTCTTCCGCTCTGTGCGATTGAATAGGGGAGAACAAGCGGGCGAGCGTCTCCCGCAAAGCTCTCTGCTGTTACTCCCCTACATGCTCGGTCAGGATTTTTTTCAGCGCGCTGAGGGAGCTGGTATGCGAACGCGCAATGCGGGTGCCTTCGCCCTTGATTTCGGCAAGGGCGTAATTCACCATTTTGTGGGACATCGTGTTCGTGAACAGGACCAAAAGATCCGGTGTTCCGGCGTTCCGCAGACTGCCGCTCATTTTCGGATAGATTTTCGCCTTCAGTCGGTATTCCTCACACAACTCTCTGTACTGGCGCACCATACATTCGTTTCCGCCGATGATTACCACGCTCACCTCGATATCTCCTTTATATTTATATTTTTTCGTTTAACACATTGGGTTAGCGGTAGCTAACCCCCGGCTTTTCAATAAGTTAGCTATTGCTAACTAAGGATAGTTTACCATATTGCGTGGAATTTGTCAAGAGGTTTTTCAAAAAAAGAGAAAAACCGGGTGTTATGGTACAATAGATAAGTAACAGAAATAAAATAGAAAAGACAACTCAAAA
>JBJFGC010000435.1:0-1946 GCA_051892315.1 Eubacteriales bacterium | reverse complement strand
ACTGGATTACAGTCCCGCAAGCATCATCATTAAAGCGAATGCCGGAAGTACCGTTGAAATCGGATTCCAGCTTGTCAGCGGAAAAGAAACCTACAAAACCGTAAAATATCAGGTACTGGAGTAAACTTCATCCCATCCGGCGGTCCCGCACCGCCGGATGGTTTTTTCTGTTGCTTTTCCCTTGACAGATGGTCCGCGGAACGCTATACTATTTCTATACTGCTGCCGGAAGGAAACCAAAAACTATGTACCGTTTACTGATCGCGGAAGATGACCGCGGCATCGCGGACGCCATCCGCGTGCAGGCGGAGCGATGGGACCTGTCCGTTCATATCGTCGAAAATTTCCGGAATGTCATGGCGGAATTTGCGGCCTATGATCCCCATCTCGTCCTGCTGGACCTTGCGCTTCCCTTCTTCAACGGGTACCACTGGTGCGGCGAAATCCGCCGGGTATCCAAGGTCCCCATTCTGTTCATCTCCTCCGCCTCCGATAACATGAACATCGTCATGGCCATGCAGATGGGGGCGGATGACTTCATCGCCAAGCCCTTCGACCAGAGCGTACTGATGGCCAAAATCCAGGCAATGCTGCGCCGAACCTACGATTTCGCAGCCTCTGTGCCGGTTTTGGAACACCGCGGCGCCCTGCTGAACACCGGCGACGGAACGCTGACCTACGAAAACGAAAAAATCCCGCTGACGAAAAACGAATACCGGATTCTGCTGACCCTTCTCCGCAGCAAGGGCCGGGCAGTCAGCCGCGAAAAGCTGATGGAAGCCCTGTGGGAAACGGACAGCTTTGTGGACGAAAACACGCTGTCCGTAAACGTGAACCGGCTGCGGAAGAAGCTGGATGCGGCGGGACTGACGGACTTTATCACCACAAAATTCGGCATCGGCTATCTGATTGAGGAATAACATGAAGCTGTTTTTGCGATATCTCCGGCAGCGATGGCGCGGAATCGCCGCAGGCGGAGTGTTCGGTCTGATTTTCGCGGGGACGTTTGTCCTATACCATCTTCCGGTGGAGGCTGTAGGATATCCGGCGGGAATCTGTGTACTGCTGGGACTGCTGCTGCTTCTCCTTGACTTCCGCCGTGTGAAACGAAAGCATGAGACGCTGACCCGCGTCCGCACCCTGACCGACGTGACAGCCGCTTCCCTGTCCCAAACGGACAAATTTCCGTCAGCAGACGGAATCGAAGACGAGGATTATCAGAATCTTCTGCATCTGCTCGCGGCGGAACACAACGCGTACCGTACCGAAACCGATCGCCGCTTCGACGACATGGTGGACTACTACACCGTCTGGGCGCACCAGATCAAAACGCCGATCGCGTCCATGCGGCTGCACCTGCAGAATGAGGACTCCGCCCTCTCCCGTACGCTGATGTCCGACCTGTTCCGCGTGGAACAGTATGCGGAAATGGTTCTGACCTTTCTGCGGCTTGACGCGGACAGCACCGACTATGTGATCCGGGAATGCGACCTCGACGCCATTGTCCGTCCGGCGGTGAAAAAATTTGCCGGGGAATTTATCCTGCGGAAGCTGCGTCTGGTGTACGAACCGCTTTGCACCACGGTCATTACCGATGAAAAGTGGCTGTCGTTCGTTCTTGAACAGGTACTGTCCAACGCGCTGAAATACACGCCGTCGGGCAGCATCACGATTGCGCTGGAACCGGAAAAAACGCTGTGCATCCGCGACACAGGCATCGGCATCGCGCCGGAGGATCTTCCGCGGATTTTTGAGAATGGCTATACCGGCGGCAACGGCCGTTTGGACAAAAAAGCCACCGGCATCGGCCTCTACCTCTGCAAACGAATCTGCACCAATCTCGGCCACCGAATCACGGCGGAATCTGCAGGAAACGCAGGAACCACAATCCGCATCGACCTGTCCCAGGTAAAGGAGCCGTACACCCTGACCGTGGAATGGGACGG
>JBJFGC010000434.1:0-1948 GCA_051892315.1 Eubacteriales bacterium | reverse complement strand
TGATCGAGGAGAGCGACGCCGCGGATTTACGGAAGGTGTATTCCGATCCAAAGGCAGTTCCCTTCTTCAACAGCGACAACTGCGGCGGCGACGATTTCCACTACACGACGGAAAGCCGGATGCGGCAGGCGATTGCCTACTGGCTTTGGGAATACAGACGGAGAGGCTTTGTCCGCTGGACAATCCTTGACAAGCAATCGGGGGAAGCCGTCGGGACAGTTGAATTGTTTAACCGCAAGGCGGACGACTATTTCACCAACTGCGGTCTGCTGCGTCTCGACCTTCGCAGCGATTACGAAACGGAGGAAGCGATTGCGGACCTTCTTTCCGTCATCGTTCCGCCGGCCTTTGATCTGTTCCGGTGCGCTATGGTTGCCACCAAGGCAGTTCCGGAAGCGCGCGAGAGAATCCGCGCCCTGACAAAGCTTCATTTTGTGCCGACCGACGAAAAAGTGGTCGGGCACGACGGGACGGAATACGGCCATTATTATGTTTCTACTTGAAGATTCCCGGAAAAGGGCTTTTCAAAAAGATTTTTCCGCGAATCCCATCGAACTCACGTTACACAAAAAAGTTAGGTGCAGAGCGTTCCATCTGCACCTAACTTCTGTTTTATGAATTATGAAAATCTCTCATCCGTTCGTAACGTTCCCGTCGCCGTCGAGGGAAACCGGCTCGCCAAGGTAAGTCGGAAGAGGCTGGAATAGGGTGCAGAAAAAGTCTTTGACACGCGCCGCAAGCTCCCGCGTCTCCCGCAGACTCTGTCCGTAATAGGTGCGCAGATCTGCGGAAACGCCGACAGCGTCCAGTCCGAGGGACTCCGCAACGTACAGCGCGCGGTACAGGTGATATTCCTGCGTCACGATAATGACCTTCTCCGCACCGAACACATCTCTGGCGCGGTACAACGATTCATACGTCGAGAATCCGGCGTGATCCATGAAGATGTCCGAGGTCGGAATTCCCTTCTCCGCCGCATAATCCTTCATGCAGTTGACCTCGTCGTATTCCTCACGGCCGTGATCTCCGCTCATGAGAAGTGTCTGGCAGACCCCGTGTTGATAGATGTCTATACCGGTCAGCAGGCGGTCCTCCAGCATGTTGCTCGGAGAACCGTCATCCCGCACACCGGCGCCGAGAATGAGAATACAGTCCGCGTCGGTATAGTATGCGATTTCCGGGGACACGATGTGTCCGCGGACCTTATGGCACATGAAAACATTGATCAGCCCCAGTACCGCTGCCGCACACAGCAAAGCCAGAACGGTCAGCTTCAAAATCAGCCAGATTCGTTTGGTTTTCTTCATGTCACTTATCGTTTCCCGTCAGCGAATTCTGCTCGTTCTCCGCCGTTTCGGTCTTTTTATGTTTTCTGTGTTTCCGATAACGGAGCAGCAGAAGCCGCAGAAGCAGCAAAACAACGGTCAGGAAAACGGCCCAGAGAATAAGATAAGGCAGGGACGTCACAAACCAGATCGCAAAGTTCGTCGCGTCTTCGCCGATATTTTCGAACGTTTCGTTCAGGCCGCTCCGGATTTTTTCACCGAAGGTCATTTCACGGACGTTCGGTGTTTCCCGCTCCACCTCGGTAACGCTGATGCTGACGGTACAGTAGCTGATCAGGTCGTCGTATTTGCGGAGCTGCGCTTTATAGTTCTCCAGCTGGTAGGTCACCTCGGTAATCCGGGACTGAAGCGACAGAACATCTTCCAGTTTGTCTGCCTTTTCGAGAATCGACAGAAGCACGTCGTACTCGGTTTCCAGCGAGCGGATGCGGCTTTCGGTGTCCACATAGGACATCGTGACGTCTGTGGAAGATTCAGACTGATAAACAAGATTTCCGAGTCCGCCGGCTTCGCCCATAAAAGCATTGTAGCTATCCAGCGGAATCCGTACGGTCATATAGGCACTTCGGGTGGAGAAAGTGTCGTACGAGCTTCCGCCGTAG
>JBJFGC010000433.1:0-7550 GCA_051892315.1 Eubacteriales bacterium | reverse complement strand
AGTCGCTCAGGTTAATATCACCGAACAGTTTGCCGATGCACGGGTTGATGATGCCCTGCACAAGCTGATTGACAATCGCGGTAAATGCGGAACCAACGACCACACCGACCGCCATATCCACTACGTTGCCGCGTGCGATAAACGTTTTGAATTCCGTCCAAAAGGAACTTTTTTTCTGTTCTTCCATGGGGTCCTCCTTACAGTGAATAAATATGTTTCTTCATTCTTCGTTGCTCTGCTTTTCCGGCTCGGGCAGCTTCACCTTTGAGGGATCAATCTTCCCATGAATCCTCTCATAATAAGCGGTATTGGTCCGGATAAGATGAAGAATATGGTTGTTCTCATCCCGTCCTTCCGCTGCCGCCACCGTAAGAAATTTCTTATAAAGGTCCTCGTCAATCCGAACCGTAAAACTGACTTTATTCTTCTGTGCCATTGTTTTTTCTCCATTTTCTGATAGGATTATTATAACATACGGTAGGAAAAAAATCAATAGAAAATGAAGTTTCTTTTTTGCCTGCGATTCTCCTGGACAGCGCCCCGGCGTACTCCTCTCAAAAAGCCTTCTTAACAATATCCGGATTTCCGTGCGTATACACCGGAAGCAGTTTCGGAGATACAATTTCGGCTTCGATGCCTGCCGCCTTTGCCTCTGCCGCGAACGTTTCGATGTGCGCGAGGGTCAGCTTGCCGACTTTGACACTCTTGGCCTTTTCGGAAGCGTGCTGACCTGCGTTGCGGCCGAAGACAATGACGTCGAGGAGGGAGTTGCCCATCAGACGGTTTCTGCCGTGGATACCGCCCACCACTTCGCCGGCAGCAAAGAGGTTTTCCACCCCTGTCATACCGTCCGCCGTGATGTCGAGACCACCGTTCTGGTAGTGCAGCGTCGGATAGACAAGAATCGGTTCCTTACGGATATCAATGCCGTACTTTCCGAACATGCGGAGCATCGCCGGAATGCGCTTTTCGATGGTGCCTTCCCCATTTTTCCGTTCAATCATCGGCGTGTCGAGCCACACGCCAATACCGTCGGACGTCTTGATGCCGTTTCCGCGGTCGGTGCATTCCCGAATGATCGATGCGGCCGAAACGTCACGGGTTTCCAGCGGGTGCATGAAAACTTCCCCGTTCCGGTTCACTAACTTTGCGCCAAGAGAACGGACCTTCTCCGTCACGAGTGCGCCGAAAATCTGCTCCGGATAAGCCGCGCCCGTCGGATGGTACTGCAGCGTGTCCGCATACAGCAGCTTCGCGCCGACACGGTAGCCGAGAATGAGGCCGTCCGCCGTCGCACCGTAGTGATTGGAGGTCGGGAAGCCCTGATAATGGAGCCGTCCCGCACCGCCGGTCGCAAGAATTACCGTCTTCGCGCGCGCTACCTTGAGTTCGCCGGTCTCCATGTTCATGAGAACTGCGCCTGCGCACTTGCCCTCTTCGTCGAGGATCAGCTCAACCGCTGCGGTAAAATCCACCACCGGAATGCCGCGGGAAAGTACTTCGTCCCGCAGAGTACGCATGATTTCCGCACCGGTGTAGTCTCTCGCCGCATGCATCCGCTTCCGGGATGTACCGCCGCCGTGAGTGGTAATCATCGTTCCGTCGGGCGCCTTGTCAAACTCAACGCCGAGGTCGTTCAGCCACGCAATGGCCTCGGGCGCATCATTCACGAGTTTATAGAGAAGCTCCGGCTTCGCAGCAAAATGACCGCCGCCAAACGCATCGAGATAGTGGGTCGCCGGACTGTCGTTCGGCTTGTCCGCCGCCTGAATGCCGCCTTCCGCCATCATCGTGTTCGCATCGCCGATGCGCAGCTTGGTCACAATCATCGCCTTCACGCCGTTCTTGTCAGCTTCAATGGCCGCAGACGCACCCGCGCCGCCGCCGCCGATAATGAGAACGTCCGTATCGTAATCGATTTTGTCAAGGTCAACGGAAGCGGCTGTGATACGGCTGTTTGCCTGAAGAAGAGCTGCCAGCTCCCGCGGCACCTTTTCGCCCGCGTTGACGCCGATTTTCAAAACGTCGAATTCGCTCTGCTTATAGTCAGGATGGTACTTCGCAAGAAGCGCGTCCTTTTCGTCCGCGGTCATCCGTCTGGGTTCGAGAACCGTATTGGCTTCTCTGGCCGCTTCCACCTTTTTCATGGATTCATACATTTCACCGGTATACATTCTGACGCACTCCTTTCTTATTTTTCAATTTCTCTGTTGTTATAAAGTTCCTTCAGCTCGGAAACAGGCTTCTGCATGAGAGCTTCAAGGAGATCTTCAAACTTGCCGTCCTTGATTTCCTGTACCCGTTCCTTGAGATGCGCACTTTCGGGTGCGAGGTACTTGCCGTTGATGCGGCGAGCAAGGAGGGCAACCTGCGGGTGAGAAATGCCGGCCGGACAACGGGACGAGCAGACACCGCACATTACGCAGTCAAAGGATTCCTCTGCGCACTTTTCAAAGTCACCGCGCTGTGCGTACGCAATGTACTGCATCACGTTCAGGCCCTGCGTGCAGGACTTGGTGCAGGCGTTGCAGCCGATGCAGGCATAGATTTCAGGGTAAAGCTGCATCATGACGGCTTCCGAGGGCGTCACCTTTTCCATATCGTACACCTGCTTCACGAGGGGGAAGAACGGCAGGGTCGCGATGTACATGTCGTTTTCCACCTTCGTCTGGCAGGCCAGGCAGACCTTCAGTTCCCGGTCGCCTTTGATGCGGTAAATCGTCGCGCACGCGCCGCAGAAACCGTTCCGGCACCCACAGCCGCGTACGAGCTGGTATCCTGCATATTCCATCGCCCCCATAATGGTAAGATTCGCCGGAACCTCGTATTTCTTACCGTACAGGAACACGTTAACCATATTTTCCATTGTGTTTCTCCGATCCATACATTTTTCTCACACCCCTTTGCCGGCGCTTTCCGCCGTCCGTACCGGCAAAGAGGCATGGAGAATCTATCTTCAGATTTTTTCGTTCATCAATATTCGTCCGGAAGCTCGTCAAGCTCGTCGAAGCGGAAGACCGGACCGTCCTTGCAGACATACTTGTTTCCGATGTTGCAGCGGCCGCATTTGCCGACGCCACACTTCATGCGAAGCTCCATCGTCGTATAAATCTGCGTCTTGGCAAAACCGAGCTCGGTGAGACCGGCGAGGGTGAATTTAATCATGACCGGAGGGCCGCACATCAGTACCGTCTTTTTAAGGTCGGGCTGAAGTTCCTTGACGTAATTCGGAATAAAGCCGACGTGGCCGTCCCAACCCTCCTGCTCGCGGTCGATGGTGAGGTTGACCTCCACCCCTTCGTCTGCCATCCATTCGTTCAGAATTTCCTGATAGTCCACGAGGTCGTCCTTCGAGCGGGCGCCGTAAACGATCTGGATGCTGCCGTAATTTTTCCGGTTGTCACGGACATAGTTGATGACGGAACGCAGCGGAGCAAGACCGATACCGCCGGCAATAAAGAGGAGATCCTTTCCCTTCAGTTCCCCCTCGACCGGAAACGGCTTGCCGTACGGCCCGCGGATGGTGATGTTCTGGCCGACTTCCATCCGATGAAGCCATTCGGTCAGACAGCCGCATTTCTTGATGGAGAACTCCATGTATTCGGTGTTGGTCGGAGAGGAGGTGATGGAAAACATCGCTTCGCCGACACCGGGAATCGACAGCATGGCGCACTGACCGGGCATGTGCTGAAACGGCTTTTTGCCGTCCGGCGTCAGTACGCGGAAGGTTTTTACGTCGGGGGTATCCATCCGGATATCGGTTACAACCCCGAGGTACGGAATTAAGGTTTCGTTAGTCATGGTTCCCCTCCGTATCGTCTTCTGCAAGTTTCTTCATAACTTTTACAATGTTCATGTGAATCGGGCAGGAAGCCAGACAGCGTCCGCAGCCAACGCACCCGAACTCACCGTCGTTATTCGCCGGGAAGTACACGAGCTTGTGCATGAAACGCTGACGGAACCGCTCTTTCTGCGTAAGCCGCGGGTTGCCGCCCGCCATTTTGGTAAAATCGGAGTACATGCAGCTGTCCCAGCAGCGGAAACGGCAGACACCGTGACCCGTGTCGTAGTCGCGGATGTCGTAGCACTGACAGGTCGGGCAGACAAAGGTACAGGTGCCGCAGCCGAGACAAGCTTCGGACAGTTCTGCCCAGTGCGGATCGTCAAACAGGCGATCCAGCTGGTCACCGCCAAAGCCATCCGTGGTCTGACCGGCCAGCGGCAGCTTCTTCATCACCGCGCGGGTCTTTTCCTTTGCCTCCTCTGCAGGAGCCGCATCACGTTCCTCAAAAATGTCTGCAAGGGAATCCACAAACGTCGTTCCGCGTTCCGTGTTCGCCTGAATAAAGTAGCCGCCATCCGCTTCCGTGAAGGTGACGTCCCCTTCCGGTTCGGCCGCGTCAATGCCGAAGGTTCCGCAGAAGCAGGTTTCCGCCGGACGATTGCAGGACAGGCCGATGATCAGACCATGTTCCCGACGATTCTTGTAATACGTATCGACCGGTTCGGCAAGAAAGACCTTATCGAGAATGGAGAAGCTGCGGATATCGCAGGCACGCACGCCGAAAATCGCATAATCTTCGGTTTCACGACGCGGGTCAATGATTTCGATGTTCTTTCCGCTCATCTTGAATTCCACAAGGTTTTCGGTCTGCGGGAAGAAGAAATCCTTTGCGCTTTTGGTTGTATGAAGGGCCTTCGACAGCACAGTTCCGGACGTCCATTTTTTATAGGAGGACTTGCCGCTCCGGTCATCCACGGGAACGTACACATTGCGCGTTTCGGACGCGCGTTCCAGAAAAAGGTTGAGCTTATCGGAAGAAAGATACTTCATTATTCGTTCCCCCTTTCGTGAACAACGGACGGTTCGGCGTCGCCAAAGGTGAAGGAGGTCAGCGGATGTCTGGATTCGCTGTCATCTCCTGCCTGATAGTCGCCGTACAGCTCGTTGATATCCTTGATGAACTTGCGGTTGAGAAGGTGGAGCGGAATATGCTCGGGGCATACGCGGGAACACTCGCCGCAGTCGGTACAGCGGCCGGCGACGTGGAACGCGCGGATGATATGGAACATATTTTCCTCAAAGGAATCCGCAGCGGCCTTCTGGGAAATTCCGGAGTTCGGGTTATCGAAGACACAGTTTTCGCAGGTGCACGCGGGACATACGTTGCGGCACGCGTTGCAGCGAATGCAGCGGGAGAGTTCCCCTCTCCAGAATTCAAAGCGTTCGTCCGCGGTCATGGCCTCAAGCTTTGCCACCATGTCAAAACGTCCGGAATCCGGAAGGTCCGCGCCTTCTTCGCCGATAAGTTCGTCATAAACGGCGTGACGGCGGCTCTTGCAGGAGAGGCAGCGTTCGGCCGTCGCGTCCGCTTTTTTCATGGTCTCCGTTCCATAGACCGTCTCAATTTTATAGTCGTCACCGCATTCGGAAATTCCGGTGATTCCGTCGATGCCGGCGGCTTTGATTTTGTTCACGTCCGCCATACCGCTGCACGCGATTCCGATCAGGTAAACGGCTTCGCGGTTGACACGATGCTCGGCTGTGAGCTGATTGAAGGAAAAGGTGTCGCAGGGCTTGAGGAACGCGAGGATTCTGCCGCCCTTTGCACATTCTCCGATGAGATATTTGGATACATTTGCGCCGCAGAAATCGTTGTAGACGAAGTTCTTTTCCACTTCCTCTGCGGTGCGGAACACAGCCGGAGTCATATCGTAAGAGAATTCACCGGGCTTCCAGCCGATGACACGGTCGACGGTTCCGTCGGAGAGCAGTTCCAATGCTCGTTTTTTCATTACTTCCTGCATCTCAAATCCTCCAGTCTGCGGTTCGGGCCAAGTTCGGTGATCTGGGCCACAAAATCGTTCATTGTTGCGGCAAACTTTGCACCTTCGGCCGCAGACACCCATTCGACTCTGGTACGGTTTCTCTCAATTCCGAGGTAATCGAGCATACCGAACAGAAGGGTCATTCTGCGTCTTGCGTAATAGTTGCCGGTGGTATAGTGGCAGTCTCCCGGGTGGCAGCCGCAGAGAATCACGCCGTCCGCGCCTCTCTGGAACGCGCGGAGGATGAACATCGGGTTGACACGGCAGGAGCAGGGCACGCGGATGATTTTCACGTTGGCCGGATACTGCAGACGGTTGGTACCGGACAGGTCCGCGCCCGCGTAGGAACACCAGTTGCAGCAGAACGCTACAATCGTGGGGGTAAATTCATTTTTTTCGTTTACTTGCATATCGCGTCAACCTCCGCCATGATTTGTCTGTTGGAGAATCCGTGAAGGTCCATCGCACCGGACGGGCAGGTAACGGTACAAGCGCCGCAGCCCTGGCATACCGCCGGGTTGACCGACGCTACGCGGCGAATCTTGGTGGTGCGGTCGGGCATCCGGAATTCTTTCTCAATATAAGTAATCGCGCCGTACGGGCAGACGTTCGCGCAGGAAGAACATCCGTTGCACATGAGTTCGTCGGAATGTGCCACGCACGGGTTGCAGGTGAGCTTGTTCTTTGCGAGAAGACCAATGACCTTTGCAGCCGCGGCGCCCGCCTGGGAAACGGTTTCCGGAATATCCTTCGGGCCCTGGCATGCGCCGGAGAGGAAAATGCCGGCCGTCGGGCTTTCCACCGGACGAAGCTTCGGATGCGCTTCGGTGAAGAAATCGTTGGTGTCCATGCTTGCGGTGAGCATCGTTGCAAGAGGACGCGCGCTCTTATCGGGTTCGATGGCGGCAGCGAGAACCACGAGGTCCGCGTTGATGTGCAGCTGCTCGTCCATAATCAGGTCAGATGCCTGCACCTCGAGCGTGCCGTCGGATTTCGGAGAAACCTTGCCGACCATACCCTTGATGTAGTGAACGCCGTATTCCTCCGTCGCGCGGCGATAGAACTCGTCGAAGCCCTTGCCGGGGGTACGAACGTCGATGTAAAAGACATAGACATCGGTGTCCGGATATTTTTCACGGGTCAGCATCGCGTGCTTGGCCGTGTACATACAACAGATTTTCGAGCAGTAGGACCTGCCTTTTTTGGGCGTGCAGCGGGAGCCGACGCACTGAATGAAGACGATGGTATGCGGATGCTTGCCATCGGACGGACGAAGAAGCTGTCCGGAGGTCGGGCCGGCTGCGTTGGTCAGACGCTCAAACTCAAGAGAGGTAATAACGTCCTTGGACTGGGAGTACGCGTATTCATCGTACTTTTCCACGGAAATCGGATTGTAACCGGTTGCGACGACAATCGCACCATACTTCTGTTCGACAATTTCGTCGGTCTGCTTATAGTTGATGGCACCGGCGGTGCATACCTTGGAGCATACGCCGCACTTGCCGGTCTTGAGCATGTTGCAGTAGTCCGCGTCAATGGTGGCAACCTTCGGAACGGCCTGCGCAAACGGAATGTAGATGGCGCGGCGGTTGTCCATGCCGAGGTTGAACTCGTTCGGGACCTTCTTCACCGGGCATTTTTCAGTACACAGGCCGCAGCCGGTACACTTGGTTTCGTCCACAAAACGTGCCTTCCGGCGGATCTTTACGCTGAAGTTTCCT
>JBJFGC010000432.1:0-1967 GCA_051892315.1 Eubacteriales bacterium | reverse complement strand
CGGTATCAGCTGTGAACACGCCTGCGGAATGCATATGTGGGACGATTACATTTTCTTTGAAATTATCGATCCGAAGACAGGAAAGACGCTCCCCGACGGCGAAATCGGCGAAATTGTTATCACAACGCTGCGTAAGCAGGGCGCGCCGCTCCTTCGCTACCGCACGCACGACCTCTCGCGCATCCTCACCGGCGACTGCCCGTGCGGCTCGCGCTATCCGCGTATTGACACCATCCTCGGCCGGACGGACGATATGGTGAAGGTTAAGGGCGTCAATATTTTCCCGAGCCAAATCGACGCGATGCTGTCGGCCATCCCGGGCGCGTCGAGCGAATATCAGTTCATGCTCGACCACATGAACGGCCGCGATATCTGCACGCTGTTCGTTGAGCTTGACACAGGCGTCGACCGCGAAATCATGGAGAAAATTATTGGCGAAACCTTCAAAGCCAAAATCGGCATCAGCGTCAACGTCAAGCCTGTCTCCATCGGAGAGCTTCCGCGAAGCGAGAAGAAGTCAACGAGAGTGTTTGACAACCGTTATTGAGAACAGGGAAAAGCTGAAAAACTTGATAAACGTGAGTTCGACGGGAAGGGCTTTTTGAAAAAAGCCCTCCATGGACCCCATCTCAAAAGCTTTCAAACGAAGAACAGAAGCAAAAACCAGAGCCTACATTCCGGTGTACGCTCTGGTTTTTTGTTTGCTTACATTCTGTATTACTCCCCGTCTTCCACAATCCGGGTCTTGGTCAGTCTGGTGCGCTTGTAGTAGAGGAAGACAAGCGCACTGCAAAGGAGCCAGCCGGCCGGATAGCCCATCGCAATCGGGATGATTTCGTTGCAGATGAAGTTAGCCACGACGTACAGGTAGACCTGACGGAAGGCCACAAAGGACAGGAGCATGATGATCATCGGCGCGCGGCTGTTTCCTGCTCCGCGGAGCGCACCGGAGTAGACCTGATTCACACAGCAGAGGACATAAAACGGAGAGAGCGCGCGCAGCAGCATGGTTCCGTAGTTCACTACCTCCGGTTTGTCGTTAAAAAACATCACAAAATATGGTGCCAAAAGAACAATCGGAACAATAATCAACACCGTCAGCACGACTGCGAGAGTCAGCGCGATGTCTGCTCCCTTTTTGGCACGCTCGACCTGATTGACACCGAGGTTCTGACCGACAAACGTCGTCGACGCGAGGGCCAGCGACTGCATGGGCAGAAAGATGAACTGGTCAATTTTGGAGTACGCTGTCCAACCGGACATACAGTCCGCGCCGAAGTAGTTGATGTACGACTGAACAAAAATGTTGGAGAACGACGTGATCGCCATCTGCAGCGCGGCCGGAATGCCCACGCGGATGATTTTTTTCAGCATATCCCAATGAAGCCGCAGGTCACGCGGAATCAGTCGGACGCACGAATCCGTCCGCAGAAGAAGAATCAGCACGAGAACGGCTGAAATTCCCTGCGCGATAACGGTCGCCAGTGCCACGCCGGCCACTCCCAAGTCAAAGAGAAGGACGAACACAAGGTCAAGAACGGTGTTCAGCACCGCCGATACCACGAGAAAATAAAACGGGCGGCGCGAGTCCCCGATGGCGCGGAGAATGCCGGAACCAATGTTGTAAAGCATCATCCCGACCAAACCGGAAAAATAAATGGTCAGGTATGTAGTCGATTCGGGAAAAACCTCCGCCGGCGTGTTCATCATCCGCAGCAGAAAGGGAAGAAGTGCAATGCCCAGACCGGTGAACAGAACCGCCAGAAGGAGCGTCAGGAGAATGGCAGTATGTACGGTGTCATGGACACGGTCGTACTTTTTCGCACCGTAATACTGTGAAATGACAACTCCCGCCCCGCTGGAAAGTCCCAAAAAAAAGCCGATCAGCAGATTGATGATCGGTCCGACCGTCCCGACTGCGGAAAACGCTTCGTTGCTGACATAATTGCCTACAACCCACGTGTCCA
>JBJFGC010000431.1:0-1969 GCA_051892315.1 Eubacteriales bacterium | reverse complement strand
TCAAGACTTTTAGACGTGCCTAAGGTATATGCTGTACATAGAACAATAAAAAGCGCAGCAATACTTTTGGGCACAGGAAGCTTCCTCTTCCTGCGCTCAAAAAATGGCTGCACTCTCCATGTCCAAATATGCGGGGGCAAAAACGCCGATGCCTTCGCGTTATCCGGCGGGTATTCCGACTTATGAAACGAGCTTCAATTACGGTAATGACGGTTGCGACGGAATTGCACCGAACTTCCCCCTGATCTGCAAAAAGATAGGCTGCCGACAGAACCGGATTGCGAAATGTATTCAATTGTGAGTGTGAGCAGACTACGACACTTTTTTCATTATAGCATGCCTCTTGGGTTTTGTCAAGACAAAGAAAATTTGTTGTGCGTTCATCTATAAAAGGAACGCTCGTATGCGCATGTTCCTTGTCAGTATTCACGAACCTTGGATTCTTGTATTGACAAGCCGGATGTTTCATGCTATAATGAAAACATAAAAACATACTGTCAGGAATCGCGGTTTGAAAAGTTGTACACTGAGTAGAGTAAACGGGGAAGCTGGTTCAAATCCGGCACAACTGCCATTACTGTAACTGACAAAAACGGAAGCGTATGGGAAGGTACATTTCTGCTTTTTTGTCTCAAGTCAGAATACCGGCCCGATTCTTTTTGGCAATCATTCCTGGGTAATTGAGGAGTGCAGCTGAATCTTTGTCGTATGCGCGAAAAGAAAGCTGTACTCTTTTTGCGTTTTTTCGGCACGGAAAAAGGGCTGCACATTTTTTGCTTTCGGCAGAAAATGTGCTTTTTCTTTTGAAATCGCGCGATGGTTTCATCGCCTGATTGAATAAATTCTATGGAATTTCAAGGAGAACTGAAAATGAAACGCAGAATTTTATCTCTCATGGCAGCGGTCCTGATGACCTTTACCTCGATGACCGCCTGCTCCAACACGACAGACGAGCCGAATACCGAAGACAGCAATCCTCCGGACACGGCGGCAGCCGTTGAAACCGAAGAATCCTACGACGGTAAGCTCGTCTTTGATTATTCGATGGAGCTTTCCTATGCGAAGTGCTTCTCGGTCGACTACTACAAGGGCGGCTATAAGTGGATCAAGACCACCGGCGGCGCGTCTATCCTGGTTGTTCCCGAAGGCATGAGCGTTCCGGAAGGGCTTGACGCGGATACTTATGTGCTGAAGCAGCCGGTCAACAATCTCTTGGTAGCCTCCACCCCTGTGACTTCGCTGATTAACGCCGTCGGTGCGCTTGATTCCATCTCGCTTACCACTTATGACGCAGATTCATGGTACATCGACGATGTAAAGAACGCGATTCTTGACGGAAAGCTCACCTATGTCGGCGATTATAAGGCTCCCGATTTTGAAATGATTACGGCTTCCGGCAGCACGTTCTCCATTTATTCCACCATGCTGACCGAAGATGTGGCCGCACAACTGGATCAGCTTGGCGTTTACGTCATGCTCGACGCTTCCGCAGACGAGGATCATCCGCTGGCGCGTGTGGAATGGGCCAAGCTCTACGGCGCGATGTTCAACTGCGAGGATAAAGCAGAAGAAGTATTTCAGATTCAGGCAAACTATGTCGATGAAATTGCCAAGCTGGAGGCAAGCGGAAAATCCGTCGCAATTTTCTACATCACCTCCAAGGGTAAGCTTTACGCCCGCAACGCCGACGACTACATGGCAAAGATGATTGACCTGGCTGGCGGAGAATATATTCTGTCCGATGTCGGCGTAGGTGAGACGGGCACGATCAACATGGAAATGGAAGCGTTTTACGATAAAGCAAAAGACGCTGATTATATCATTTACATTTATTCGCTCGGCGGAAAGCCGGAAACGTTGGAGGATTTCCTGTCCCGTTCCGAGGTACTTTCGGAGATGAAGGCGGTCAAGGATGGCAATGTCTGGTGCACGACGCCTGACTTCTTCCAGATTCAGGACACCATCGGCA
>JBJFGC010000430.1:0-7607 GCA_051892315.1 Eubacteriales bacterium | reverse complement strand
GAACTCCGAGATTCGCTGCGCGAACTCCGCTTTCCCCCGCACCCCCTTCAAAAAAACTTTAAAAAATAAGAAAACAAAGTTTGTGCGGATTTTTTGCCGGATTTGCGCCGCGCGGTTCTATTCCTTGTGTACCTTTGCGTCGCGGGTTTTATTGAACGGGCGGAGGGCAAGGCAGGCCGCGGCATGAGGGAGGGCGGCGAAAAGGAGATTGGCGGCCAGCTCGGGGAGGACGGCGTGGGTGAAGGCGGAGAGGATGGACAGCTCCGCGACGGTGGCGGTGAGCGCGATGAGGGTGAACAGCGCGCGGGCGAGGGAGGAGACGCCGGTGTAGAGCGCGCGGACCGCGAAGGAATCGCGGAAATAATAGACCGTTGTGATGCCGCAGAGGTAGCCGGCCGGCATGTAGAGCAGCGGAAGCAGCGTCAGGCGGGAGCCGCCGAGGGACTCGATGATGAACGCTCCGATCAGTCCGCAGACCGAGCCCCATTTTTCCCGTTCCGTCATGGCGATGGCGATGACGAGCGGGAGAACTAAGTCCGGAACCGCGCCGAACGGCCGGAACCGCGTGAACAAGGTGGTCTGGACAAGCGAAAAAAACAGAATCAGCAGCCCGCAGACCACCCCTTTGGTGACGCTTTCCCCGTCGATGGACAGCCCCAGCCGCCATTCCCGCAGCCGCTCCGACAGTCCGCCTGCCGATGCCGGCCCTTCCGGATGCTTCTGCATGAACACTCCTCCTTTCCGATCGAGATGCGAATTTTGTTCCTGATTTATGAAGGGACGCCTGAATGCAAATACGAATTATCGAGTGCTGCCCTACGATCCTTTGAATGAATGATGGATGAATATTTATTCAACGTAAATTTCGTAATCCGTGATGATCATGACCTTGGAGAGGTCGGAAAAATCGACGGCGCATTTTACGGTCACGTCCGGCGAACGGGTGTATTCGTTCACCCCGACCGATTCGACGTAGCCGATCACCAGCCCGCGCGGGTAGACGCTGCCGAACCCTGTGGAAAGCACGCGGTCGCCCACGCGCACCTCTGCTTCCGCGGGAAGGTACGACAGGCGGCAGAGCCCGTCCGCCGACAGCTCAAACTTCCCTTCGCAGATGCCGGCGTCGTCGGTGCGTTCGATGTAGGCGCCGACCGAGGACTGCGCTTCCACAATCGTCGTCACTTTCGCCCAGTTATAGCCGATTTCGGTGATGCGGCCCACGATTCCCTCGGAGGTCACGACGGGCATATTCCGTTCGACGCCCGCGCCGGAGCCGGCGTCGATGGTGAGGACCTTTGAGTAATTGCCGCTTTCACGGCCGGTGACAGAGGCGGACATCATTTTATAATCGGTGTGCTGCGTCTTCATTTCCAGAAAATCGCTCATCCACGCGCACCGTTCCGCCAGCTCTGCGGCGTCGTAATTCTGGGCCTCCAGTTCGGCGACGCGTTCGCGCAGCGTGTTGTTTTCCTCCACCAGCTCATCAAATTTATAGAAATACGCCGCGAAGCCGTCCACGGCCTCGGCTGCATAATTAAACACTTTCTGCATGGGTGTGAGCAAAAAACACACGGCGTCGCGGAACACAAACGTCAGTCCCATCGAATAAAACACACTCGGCACAATCGTGAAAAGCAGGGCGAGTACCGTCATGATGTAAAAAAATTTATTCCGGAAAAAGTGTTTCATTTGCTGCTCTTTCGTTGTTTTCTGGGGGCGTTCCCGGGACAAAGCCCCGGCGCATGCCTCCCTACCGCGCCCGATAATTCACATACGTGCTCGCGTCGCCGGTCGTCTCGATGATGCGGCCGATGCCGACGGCAACACAGTCAATGGGGCTTTTGGCAACCACGGTGCGGATGCCCGTCACACGGGAGATGAGGAGATCGAGACCGGCCAGAAGGGCGCCGCCGCCGGACAGCATGATGCCCGTGTCGTAAATGTCGGACGCCAGCTCGGGCGGCGTGTTTTCCAGCGCGTTCCGAATGCTCTCGACGATGTGCTGTACATCGTCCTGCATGGCCTCCCGGATCTCCGCCGACGAGATGGTTACAATCGCCGGCAGCCCGTTCAGCAGATTCCGCCCGCGAATTTCCATCGCCGCCCGATCCGTCGCCGGATGCACACTCCCGATCCGCTTCTTCAGCAGCTCCGCCGTCGTCTCACCAATCAGGATGTTGTATTTCCGCTTGATGTACGCCGTGATCGCGTCGTCCAGCTCGTCCCCGGCGATCCGCAGCGAGTTCGAGAGGACAATCCCTCCCAGCGACAGTACCGCGACCTCCGTCGTCCCGCCGCCGATGTCGACAATCATCGAGCCGCGCGCGTCGTCAACCCGAAGTCCGCTCCCGATCGCCGCTGCAATCGGCTCCTCAACCAGCGCCACCGATTGCGCCCCCGCTTCCAGCGTCACGTCTTCCACCGCTCGTTTCTCTACTTCTGTGACGCCATAGGGGATGCAGATGATGACCTTCGGCCGGCTGAGCAGCGTGTTGCCGGATACTTTCTTGAAATAATGGCGGAGCATGGAGGCGGTAATGTCAAATTCCGCAATCACACCGTCTTTCAAGGGGCGCATGGCGACAATCGAGCCCGGGGTCTTCCCCAGCATCAGCTTCGCTTCGCTCCCGACCGCTACCACCTTGCGCGACTTCGCTTCCACTGCGACAACGGACGGTTCCCGCAGAACAATGCCGCGCCCTTTGACGTACACCAGCGTGTTCGCTGTGCCGAGGTCGATACCAATACTTTTCATAATATAAAATCTCCAATTATGGAATGGATTGGGATATTATTTTCTTTATCAAACAAACTGGATAAAATCGTTCAGTTCATTGCGCGCAGCTTTTGCAGCTTCCGCAGCTCCACGGATACGCGGCAGAGCGGCAGCCCGACGACGTTGTAGTAGTCGCCGACGATTTTTTCCACAAAAACACACGCGCCGTCCTGAATCCCGTATGCGCCCGCTTTGTCGAAAGGGCGCCAGACGCGGAGGTATTCCTCAATTTCGTCCGCTTCCAGTTTCCGGAAATGAACCTCTGTGGATTCGGCGAAGCAGACTTCCTCCCCCGACCGCAGGTCGCAGAGCGCGACGCCGGTGATGACGCGGTGAACCCGTCCGGAAAGCGCGCGCAGCATGGCAGCGGCGCGTTCCGCGCCGCCCGGTTTTCCGAAGATACGCTGCCCTTCTTCGTCATAAACGACCGTGTCCGCGGACAGAATCACTGCGTCCCGCGCTTCCTCCGGCGAAAAGGGAACGTTCGCAAAATTCACTTTTTCCCCGCCGGCGGAGCCGGACAGGAGCGCGTCCTGTGCCGCGCGGTTTTTCAGACAAGCGGCCGCGCGGACAAACTCCTCGGGATGCCCCGGGACGTATGGGACGGTCCCCTCGTCCGCGTCCGGAACGAAAATTTTATGAGGGATACCGGCCAGCGCAAGCAGCTCATGCCGCCGCGGCGACTGGGAAGCGAGAAGGATCATAGAAACTCCTGTGGAAAGGAAGAATTACGGGAATTTTTGGAAAAAGGAAGATTTGCCGTGCGCGTTCGGTTCCCGCCGCCTCCCTTTCAAAAAAACGTTCGTTGGGATGGATAGAAATAGAGTTTTGTACAGATTATATGGATTTTACGGAATTTTTTCGGTATATCTTTATTGAATATTTCCGATCAGGACGCTGGAAATCCCTGCGCGAACGCATGAATTTCGTTTCGAAAGTCCTGCCGGAACCTTTATTTCTCCAGAATGCACCGGCCGAGCACGAGGGCAAGCGCGACGCAGAGGAGAGTGGAAATGGTGATGTTGAGCGTGATGCCGAAGGTCAGGGTGATGGCATTCAGGTCGAGGACAAGGGGGGATTGGGTGCCGAAATTCAGACCATAAGAAAGCCAGGAAAGCGCCGGAAAACCGGCGGTGAGGTCGGCAAGCATCGAGCCGAGAACGATGCCGGCGCAGACCAGAAAGAAATAAAGCCAGAAGGACTTGCGCATGGTGCGAACCTCCGCTTGCATTCAAACTATGGTAAAAAAGAAACCTTACCGCACGCCGGTGCTGCCGAATCCGCCGGATCCCCGCGCGGTCTCGTCGAGTGCGTCGGCCTCCGTGAAGACGGCGCGGCGGATGGGGGTGACCATCATCTGCGCGATGCGCTCGCCGGACGAAATGGTATAAGGTGCGGCGGACTGGTTGATCAGTCCCACCATGATTTCGCCGCGGTAATCCGAGTCGACGACGCCGACACCGTTGGAAAGCGCGATCCCGTGCCGGACGGCCAGTCCGCTGCGGGCGTAAATCAGAAGGGCGACCGGTTCGTCTCCCGCGTCGGGGGAAAGCGCGATTCCGGTCGGGATGAGCGCGGACTGCCCCGGCTGCAGCGTGACCGGCTGGTCGAGGCAGGCCGACAGGTCACACGCGGCGGAACCGTCGGTCTGATACGCCGGGGGCTTTGCCGCGGCCTTCAGACGCTTGAATTTTACATGAATCTCATACATATAATTACGCGAATATTCTACATGAATTGTAAAGAAATTATTACATGCGCCGCCCGCGCGCGTACGGACGCTTTTCGAGGTAGGCGCGCACCACACGGTCGGCTTCTTCGGACGTTTCGGTGGTGAACAGAAAATGCTGATGGGCAATCGGACGCAGCTGGTCGGCACGGTCGGCCATCCACGTGGGGACGGCATTGTAGACTACGTTTGTACAGTCCATGCCGCGGAACCCGAGCACGGGAAATTCCTCCCCTTTCCGGTCGCGGAGAACGGCGGCGCAGCAGGGGCTTTTGGTGATTTTGCTATTCGGTTCCAATGAATATTTATTCCTGTTCGCAGCGCGTCCTCCGTGCCGGCCAAAGGGACATTTTCCCCCGCAGATGACGCACCGTGCGAGGGTCATCAGGGGCAGGCGGCCGTAGACAATCGCTCCGCCGCCGATTCCCGCAACCGCAGCCGGCGGAATTTCGGGGGATAGGACGATGCGTTCGCAGCCGATGCGGCGGTATTCCGCAAAGGCGGCGGTGTTGGTGAGGTTCGCGCGGAAAGACATGTCGGCGAGAAGCCCGTGCTGCCGCGCGAGGGAAACTTGTCCGAGAGTGTGGCAGAGAACCCGCCGTCTTCCGGCGGCCTTCACGGCTTCAAGAAGGGCTTCCGTGTTCTCATCGGACGGCATGAGGGGTGGGAGAACGGCGGCAAGCTCGGTGGGGAAAGGTTGATTTTTTGCTTTTTCCACAGCTTCCGCAAACGTGTGCGCCGGAACGTAAACGGTGTCGAAAAATTCCGCGAAGCCCTGCGACACAGGCGGGTCAAACAGCGTGCGGAGATCTGCGACCTCGGCGGTACGAATCGGTTTTCCGACGGTTTTTGGGGGAGAATCCGGAACAATATAAGGAAGAAAAGCGGTGGAGCCGACCGGTTTGGCGGAAACTTCCGACGGGGCGTCAGGCTTTTGCTGTTCGGTTTCCGATTCCAGAAGGGCCAGCGCGTCGCGGCGGAGCTGGTTCAATGCTGACACGGGATACCACAGATGTTCCCCCAGAACGAACGTGATATCATCCGCGGAAAGTGAATATTTTGTATCTCCGAATTTGGTGAGGTTTTTCGCGGCGGACGCGGCGGTGAGCGGTTTGCCGTCGGCGGTCTGCGGAGCGTCTCCTGTCACGGACACGGCGTGTTCCGGAGCTTCACGCAGAGCGAGTGTGAAGCGGGCAGGCTCGCCGGAGAGCAGCCGGAACTCTGCGGACAGCGGAACGCATGTCGCCTGGACCTCGCGCGAACGAAGCCGTTGGTCCAGCGCCTGATCGATGTCCGCCTTGGAGATGGACGGTGTTTTTGCGCTCTCGCCGGAAACCTGGCGGCTTGCCATACATGTATAATTATACGAAAAGTATCCATCCGTAAAGCCGCGCGAAAACAAATCCGCGAGAGCCTTGCGTTCTTTATCCGTCGCGCTTCTTCGTTCGTCCAAAAGAATCCGGTAAATTTTCGTAGTTCCGTAAACATAGTCCGGCGACTTGAGCCGTCCCTCGATTTTCAGGGAACGGACGCCGGTGCCGAGAACTTCGGGGATTCGTCCGGCGAGACAGAGGTCGGCGAGGGAAAGCGGATGGCCCGTGACGTCACCGTTCCCGCGGTTCACATGGTCGCACCGGCGGAGCGTGAACGGCAGCCGGCACGGCTGGGCGCATTCGCCGCGGTTTCCGCTCCGGCCGCCCATCATGCAGCTGAGCAAGCACTGACCGGAAAGGGAAACGCAGTGCGCACCATGGAGAAACATTTCGATTTCCAGCGGCGCGGCGGCGCAGAGCTTCTGAATCTCCTCGCGGGTCAGCTCCCGCGGGACAACCAGACGGGAAAACCCCATTTCTTCCAGCATCCGGCAGTCGGAAAGGCTGGACAGGGACGTCTGCGTGCTTGCGTGGAGCGAAAGTCCGGGAAAACGGCGGTGGATTTCCCGCGCGGCGCCGAAATCGGCGACGATGAAGGCGTCCGGAACGGCGTCGGACGGCGCGGAGAGAAGGCGGTCCGCGAAACGGAGAAGGTCATCCATTTCGCGGTCACGCACACGGGTGTTCACGGTGATGTGCGCGGCGGCGCCGGCACTGTGGCAGAGCCGGACCGCGTCGGACAGCTCGTCCTCCCCGAAATTGCGGGCGCGCATCCGGTTGGAAAAGGACGCGCCGCCGAAGTACACGGCGTCCGCACCGGCAGCTAAAGCGGCGCGAAGGCTGTCCGGGGAACCGGCGGGGGAGAGCAGTTCGGGCGCGGCTGCGGACGAATCGTTTGACACAGCCGCAGGTTCGCTTAAAAATTCCATATCAGGATGAAAATCCCTGTTGTTTCCGGGCGCGGGACGCTTCATTTCGGAAGCTCGTTGCCGCGGAGAAGGGACTCGATGTACTTGATTTTTTCGTCGCGGGACTGAGCCTCCTCGTGCGGGTCCTCGGATTTTTTGCTTTCGAGGTACTTTTCGAGGGTGTGGATTTTCTCCTCAGGCGTGGAGCCGGTTTTGCCGCCGCGGAGGATATCGCTGATTTTTTTCATATCGTTGGTCACTTCGTCGGGCATTTCGTCGTCGGACCGCTCTTCCTGCAGGTGGGATTTGGCTTCGTCCAGTTCCTCGCGCAGACGTTTGATGTTGTCCTCATACAGGCTGACCTGCGCTTCGAGGTTGCGGATGCGCTTTTCGGCCTTCAGCTTATCGCCGAGGTAGTCGATGGCGCAGAGGAGGCAGGCATCGATGGCGGAGATTCGGTAATTGGTCTGGATCATTTCGGAGATGCGCTCGTCGAGCCGCGTCACGATATTTTCGACGAACGAGGTCGGTTCATCGGTGACGATGGTCAGCGGCATTCCGGCGATTTCGACGGTATATTTTTTCTTGCTGTTTTCCATGTGATAACCTCGGGTATAGAATGGATCTTACGGTGTGGGACGCTTTGGTGAGGGCGGAACCTTTTGCTCCGAAAGATCCCTCACAAAAAGATTTCAATCTAATTATAATATATTTTCGCCCTCAATTAAAGAGGAAAATGTGAATTTCACGGCGGGATGAAAAAAAAGACGGCAGGGGGGAGCGGCGTGAGGCGAAAGGGACAAAATATGGACAAGTTTTCA
>JBJFGC010000429.1:0-1974 GCA_051892315.1 Eubacteriales bacterium | reverse complement strand
AGCGGTGGATTCCGCCGGAGTTGCTTCCAGATTGTAGAGATCGCCGTAGGTCTCCTGATAGTCGGACAGCCGCTCCCGCATGTGGTTCAGCACATCTTTCGCAAACTGCAGCGACCGCTCGTCTGCGATGTTTTTGCCCAGCCACTTTGCGTTCAGGCAGGCCTCGTTCATGCCGACCAGTCCGATGGTGGAAAAATGGCTGTCAAAGCTTCCGAGATACCGTTTGGTATAAGGATAAAGCCCCTTTTCCATAAGGCCGGAAATGACATCCCGTTTGATTTTCAGCGAACGCGCTGCGACGTCCATGAGGTGGTCCAGCTGCGCGTAAAAATCCGCCTCATCCTTTGCGAGATAGGCCAGACGCGGAAGGTTGATCGTGACGACGCCGATGGAACCGGTCGACTCACCGCTGCCGAAGAAGCCGCCCGACTTACGCCGCAGCTCCCGCAGATCCAGGCGCAGACGGCAGCACATGCTGCGTACATCGCTCGGTTCCATGTCGGAATTGATGTAGTTGGAAAAGTACGGCGTTCCATATTTCGCGGTCATTTCAAAAAGAAGACGGTTGTTTTCCGTGTCCGACCAGTCAAAATCGCGCGTAATGGAGTAGGTCGGAATCGGGTACTGGAAACCGCGGCCGTTGGCGTCGCCTTCGATCATCAGCTCCATGAACGCGCGGTTGACCATATCCATCTCTGCCTTGCAGTCCTTGTAGCAGAAATCCTGTTCTTCCCCGCCGACGATGGCAGGAAGCTCCGCGAGGTCCGCCGGAACGGTCCAATCGAGGGTGATGTTGGAAAACGGCGCCTGCGTTCCCCAGCGGGATGGAGTATTCACGCCGAAAATGAACGACTGAAGGCACTTTTTGACCTCGTAATACGAAAGCTGGTCCTTCTTGACGAAGGGGGCAAGGTAGGTGTCAAAGGACGAAAACGCCTGTGCGCCTGCCCATTCGTTCTGCATGATGCCGAGGAAGTTGACCATCTGGTTGCAGAGGGTTGCAAGGTGCTTGGCAGGGCGGGAAGTAATCTTGCCCGTGACGCCGCCGAGTCCTTCCTGAATCAGCTGCTTCAGCGACCAGCCCGCGCAGTAACCGGTGAGCATACCGAGGTCATGGATGTGCATGGCGGCAGACTGGTGCGCCTCAGCGATTTCCTTATCATAAATTTCGGACAGCCAGTAATTGGCGGTAATCGCGCCGCTGTTGGAAAGAATCAGTCCTCCGACGGAATAGGTGACGGTCGAGTTTTCCTTCACACGCCAGTCAAGATTTCCGAGGTAGCCGTCAACGAGCTTTTTGTAGTCGAGCAGCGTCTTTTCCGTATTGCGGACCTTCTCGCGCTGCTTGCGGTAAAGAATGTACGCCTTTGCAACCTCGGCGTAGCCTGTATCGCTGAGCACCCGTTCCACGCTGTCCTGAATGGCTTCGACGCCGATGGAATGGTCGCGGACCTTCGGCGCAAAATCCGCCGTGGCGCGGAGCGCGATGAGGTCAATGATGCTGCTGTCATACGGCGTATTGCAGGCCACGAACGCCTTGGTGATCGCCTGTGAAATCTTGCTTAAATCAAACCGCACGGAACTGCCGTCGCGTTTGATGACGGTATAGGTCATAAAATCTCCGTTTCTGTAAATCATAGCATCTGAATTCGAGTGGATGTATTATACCATATGCAGGCCCGTTTGTCAATATATTGTGTTTATAAATTTACCGAACCACAAGATGTAGTGTTTTCCCTCGGGAAAATGCAAAAAAAACCGCGGGGAGACGCTTTTCCGAAAGCCTCTCCCCGCAAATCCTTCTCTCCGAACCTCAGTCGTCGTATTTCTTTTCGCTTGTGAGAATTTCCCCGGTCACGGCGTCGATTTCGTACTCGTATTCGTACCGACCGGCTTCAAATTCGATTTCATAAACCGCTCTTCCGTGGTCGTAATCCAGCTCCAGATCGTACTCGAAAATTTCGCTCTCCTTCA
>JBJFGC010000428.1:0-7636 GCA_051892315.1 Eubacteriales bacterium | reverse complement strand
ACCGCTTCGGAACAGGTTCCCTTGTCACCCGAGTCACCAACGATATTACACTGGTGCAAAATTTCGTATCCCAGTTTGTGCGCGGGATGATCCGCACCTCCCTCCTTATGTTCGGCAGCATCTTCTTCATGTTCCGCCTGAACCGGGACTTCGGCCTCATCGTGCTGTGCGCCTTTCCTTTTATCGTCGGCTGCCTCGCCTTCTGTCTGTGGAAGGCCAATCCCCTGTTCTCAAAGCTGCAGGGACAGCTCGATACCATCAACGCCATTCTGCAGGAGGATGTGTCCGGTATCCGGATCATCAAGGCCTGCGTGCGTGAAATCTATGAAAAGCTCCGTTTCGGAAAAGCCAACGACGACTTAATCCGGACCCAGCTGCGCGTGCTTCTGATTTTTGCCTTCATGAATCCCGTTATCAACGCACTGATGTACCTCGTGGTCGCCATTCTTCTTCTGGTCGGCTCCTACGAAGTCGGCGGAGGAGGAGCAACCCCCGGAAACATCATGGCCGCCATTACCTATACCACCCAGCTTCTCAACGGTATCCTGATGCTTGTCATGCTTTTTCAGAACATTTCCCGCGGACTCGCCTCCTGGAAACGGGTTCGTGAAATCCTGCTTACGGAACCGGAGCTGAAGGACGGTTCCTTCGACGGAACCACAGAACAGCACGGTGAAATTGAATTCCGTGACGTCTCGTTCGCTTACCCCGGTTCCGATCGGGCCGTTCTGGAACATATCAACCTCACCGTTCACCCCGGTGAAACGGTCGCGGTAATGGGTGCTACCGGCTGCGGCAAAACCTCTCTTGTCAACCTCATCCCCCGCTTCTATGACGTAACCGAAGGCGCCGTTCTGGTGGACGGCGTGGATGTGCGGGAATACCGGCAGAAGGATCTGCGCGGCAAAATAGCCGCAACCCTCCAGAAAAGCGAGCTGTTCAGCGCGCCCATCGGTGAAAACATCGCGTGGGGTGCGCCGGACGCATCCGCAGAGCAAATCAAAGCTGCCGCCGTCATCGCACAGGTCGACGACTTCATCTCCTCGACTCCGGAACAATACGAAACACCCGTGGCGGAACGCGGCATGAGTCTGTCCGGCGGACAAAAACAGCGTCTGTCCATCGCACGGGCCATCGTAAAGAATGCGGAAATCCTGATTTTTGACGACTCCACCAGTGCGCTGGACCTGAAAACGGAAGCCAACCTCTACGAGGCGCTGCAGAAGTCCAGCCCGGGAACCACAAAAATTTTCGTCGCCCAGCGAATCGCGTCGGTGCGCCGTGCAGACCGGATTGTCGTGCTGGACAACGGACGAATCGCCGCGGTCGGCACGCACGAGGAACTGCTTGCCTCCTGCGCGGTTTATCAGGATATTTATCATTCTCAAATTGGAAAGGATGGGGAAGACTGTGAGTGAACCGAAAACTCCAAAGCTGGAAATCCAGCAAAACCTTCCGGGAACGCGTCCCAGAGAACGGTTCGCGGAGGTGCAGCACGCTCAGAACGTAGGAGCCACGCTGCGGCGCATCGTCACCTATTTTACTCATGAAAAAACACTGGTCCTTGGGATGCTCGCAGCCGTTCTGTTCGGAACCCTGTGCGGCGTTTACGCGCCGAGCCTGCAAAGCCGCGCCATTGATATCATCGCGGGGAGTGTCGAGGGAAACCTGCTGACCGCACTCGTTTTCATGCTCTCGGTTTACCTGCTCTACAGCGCGAGCCAGCTTTTGCAGGGCGTCTTCAGTGCGAAGCTGAGCCAGCGCATTGTCAAGCGGATGCGGGAGGAGCTGTTCGGCAAAATCATTGACCTGCCCGTCCGTTATCTTGACCTGCACTCCCACGGCGACGTGATGAGCCGCATGACCAACGATGTGGAAAACATCTCCACTACGGTTTCGCAGTCGCTGCCGTCCCTGTTTTCCGGCGTTCTGACCATTGCAGGAACCGTAGCGATTATGCTGTGGTACTGCTGGCAGCTTGCGCTGCTGAGCTTTGCGACGGTACTTCTGACTCTGCTGGCAACCAAAATTCTTTCCGGAAGGGTGCGCAAATTCTCCCGCCGCCGTCAGATGCTTCTCGGTCAGCTGAACGGCACGGTGGAGGAAATGGTATCCGGTTACCGTACCGTCGTAGCTTACAACCATCAAGACATCACAACGGAATCGTTCTGTGAAACGGCCGACTCGCTGACAAAGGCTGGGATTCAGACGGATATTTTCAGCGGCGTCATGGGACCGATCATGAACTGCATCGGCAACATCGGCTTTGTGATTATCGCGGCCTTCGGCGGCTATTTCTCCATTCACGGGCTGATTTCAGTAGGTGTCATTTCCGCGTTCATTGTCTACGCCAAGCAGTTCAGCCGCCCCATCAACGAGCTTGCGCAGGTATACGGTCAGCTTCAGACCGCCATTGCAGGTGCGGAGCGCGTCTTTGCTGTTCTGGATGAAGTGAACGAGGACAAGTCCGGCGAAATGCTTGAAGAAGAAAAGAACGCGACGGTCACGTTCCGCGATGTACAGTTCTCCTATACGGAGGGTCATCCGGTGATTCGGAACTTCTCACTGACCGTACCGTCCGGCAAAAAGGTGGCGCTGGTTGGCGCAACCGGAAGCGGGAAGACCACCATCGTCAACCTTCTGATGCGGTTTTACGACATCGACGGAGGCGAAATCCGCATCAACCGCCAGGACATCCGCGAGGTCTCCCGCGACAGTCTGCGAAAGAACGTTGCCATTGTGCTGCAGGATACGGTTTTATTCAGCAGCACCGTACGTGAAAATCTGAAGTACGGCCGCGAGGATGCCACGGAGGAAGAACTGGCAAAGGCGGTGGAAATGAGCCGCTGCGAAGAAATGCTGAAGATGCTCCCGCAGGGGTACGACACGGTTCTGACCGGCTCCGGGGAAAACATCAGTCAGGGGCAGCGGCAGCTCCTCGCCATTGCCCGCGCCTTTGTTGCCGACCCGAAAATCCTGATTCTGGACGAGGCCACATCGAACGTTGACACCCGCACGGAAAAAGCCATTCAGGACGCTATGCATCTCGTAATGCAGAACCGCACCAGCATCATCATCGCCCACCGCCTCTCCACCATCCAGGACGCGGACCTCATCGTTGTCATGGATCACGGCGAAATCGCGGAAAGCGGCACCCACTCCGAACTTCTCGCCCGCCGCGGCAAATACTACGAACTCTACATGACCCAGTATGCCGGGTTTGCGACTTGAGAGGTACACACAAAAAAGGTCAGGGAGAAAGTTGGGCATCCATCGTTTGATCTGCACCATACTTTATTCGATCGGCAAAAGCTGGGTGCAAACCCTTTGGTTTGCACCCAGCTTTGTTGTTTGCGTATAATTTTTGGGAAAGAGGCAAGGAAGAATAAAAACGTTCAGCTTTTTGTTTTCTCAACCCATGCGTTCCAGCGGGGATCCGCCTGTATTTCGTCTCGGACCAGCCGGTCCTCCTGGACACTCCACCATGGCCAGTCTTCGGCGAGTTCAGAAGCAATCCCGGAAGCGCAGCGACTGCATTGCTCGGCTTCTGCTAATCTGAGAAGCGGCGCAGTATAGGAAACGCTTCCCTTCCTGCAGATTTCATCGTATTTCTTCGCGTGCTCCAGTGCTTTGTCCAAAGCTTCAAACGCCTCGTCATGCCTTTCATCCCACCAGAGATAGACGGAAAGCAGCATATACATGCGGGCAATCCTTTCATGATAAAGGCCATAATTCCCATCTGTACAAACAAGGCGGAAGAAATCAATAGCGCTTCGGACACTTTCTGCTTTCTCTGCCGGCGTCATATGGTCGCCGCAGGCCATCGTACTGCCGAGGATCAATCCGGAACAAGCTTCAACCGTTTTCAGCAAGGCTTTGCCATGCGCTTCCGCATGCTTTTTTCCGTCGCAGGCTTTTATGCGAAGAAAGTCACGCGAGCCATAGATGTCCGGCGCCGTATCAGCAATTGCGAGAGCTTTTTCATGCTCTCCCGTATTCAGATAAAGCTGTGTCAGTTCACTGACCACCTTATGACGCATTTTTCCTTCTTCCAGGGTTGTCAGCAGCTTTTCGTAAAGCTTGATGGCTTCCTTCCACTCAGGATAACCGCGGTGGCGCTCCGCATCATACACACCGTATCCGTCCGCATCGATCAAATGATATTCTCCGTAACGAACATATCCCGCATTATACAACACGGAAGCAAGGCACAGCATGATTTTTTCGTTGCCCGGGAATTCGACCAGAGCTTCTCTTGCAAGACGAATGCATTCTTCAATGTTAAGATCAACACCGTTGTTCTTGCGGTTCATCTCATTGATTTTCTCTGCCAGAGCATCAACTTTTTTGGAACGCTCGTTGCTGTATCCGAACAGTTCATCAATGGAGACCCCGAAAAAATTTGCCATAGACGGCATCAGTTCCATGTCCGGGTAACAAATTCCTTTTTCCCAGCGGGAAACCGCCTGAGCCGTAACACCGAGGGCATTTGCAAGTTCTTCCTGTGTTCTTCCGTCTCTGCGGCGAAATTCCCTGATCTGTTCGCCTAATCTGATTTGCATAATGTACCTCCGAAATTGTTTTCGAAATTGCTTTCACACCGGTGTACCTATATTATATCAAAAGCCGAATAAAAAACAATGGTCAATTTGTTGTTTCATTTTCAATCGTTTGTTGATTCAGCACGACAATGCGGGAAAGCTTCTTATCAAAGAAGTTTTCCCGCAAACTCAGCTTACCTTACGCTCAGCGCGAACCAGAAGGTACTGCCCTGCCCCGGTTCACTTTCGACACCAAAGGAAGCGTTCTGAGAACGCAGAATTTCGCGGGTGATGGCAAGACCGAGACCAGATCCGGTACCGTTCCTGCTCCGCTTTTTTTCTGTAAAATAACGTTCCCAGATGGACGGCAGCTCCTCCTTTGGGATCCCCTTTCCATAGTCACGGATTTCCGCGCGTACAAGGCCCTCGTTCTCCTGCCGCCACAGCGTAACCCGGATCTTCGTGCAGTCGCCGGAGTGACTGAGAGCGTTGTCAATCAGGTTATAGAGGACTCGCTTGATCGATTCCTCCTCTCCGTACACCCACTGGTCCGGCGGAATGGGCGTTTCAATGCTCCACCCCTTTTGTTCGCACAGCGGTGCGAACTGCTCTGTCACCGCACACATGGCCGTACTCAGGTTAAAGTACCCGCTGTCTTTTGGATGGGATTTTGTTTCTTCCGCCGACGAAAGCGCAGAATACTCTAATATATCGTTGACCAGTCCGGTCAGACGGTCAGCCTCGCGGATGATGATATCCAGATCTTTTTCCCGCCGCACCTCATCGCTCCATGAAATCTCCCGTATCATCTCCGCGTATCCCTTGATCATAGTCAAGGGAGTACGCAGGTCATGTGAAACATTGGCGAGCAGTTCACGGCGGGCGTTTTCCAAACGTTTGAGCGAAGAAGCAGTTTCCGCAAGCGTATCTGAAAGCTCGTCCAGTTCCAGGCAGAAGCCTTTTTTATAATCGCTATCGTCCTCGGTCAAACTCCCGTCCACCATACGTCCGGCCTGCGCGGAAATGGAAGCAATCGGCTTTGCAAACTGTCGGGAAATAAAATAGGCCAGAATAAAACCGAGAACAAGGGAGGCAAACGTCACCCAGATCAGCTGCAGGCGCAGAATACCCGTTGCAGCGCCAACCCCTCCGAGCGGCATACTGAGATAAAGAACCGCCTCCGCCTCACCCAATGCTTCAACGGACGGAAAACGCAAGCCATAAATATAGGCGTCTCCGTTTTCTGTCCGATAACCGATGGAATCAGTTTCACTGTTCAGCAGTTTCTGCAAAAAAGCATCATATGCAGTCGGAAGATTACGAAAAGCACCAAGCTGCCAGTTCATCGTATCGTCCGTCGTTCGATAAGGATTGTCCTCCCCTGCCGTGGGAGACTGCATTCTTTTTTCGTTTTCATAAACAGAATGATGTTCATCCGCACTGAACAGAATGCTTCCGTTCCGATCCGTCAGAAAAATCAGCAGCGATTCGTCCGACGCAAGTTCCGTCATACAGTCGGTCAGGTCGTTCCAGCTGCCGCTTTCAATCTGATCTGCGATTTTTTCGGCAGCCCGCTCGATGCTGCGGATGGCCATCCCATCGTAAAAATTTTGCAGAAACACGATCTGAAGCAGCCACAAGGCCACAAAAATGAAGGCTGCAAAAAGGAGAAACCAAAACCACAGCTTCACACCGAACGATTTACGATTCCACTTCAAATTTATATCCCACTCCCCGCAGTGTCACGATATAGTTGCGGCAATCTCCCAGTTTATTCCGGAGCAGCTTGACCTGCCAATCCACGGTACGGTCATCGCCGCAGGAATCGTATCCCCATACGGCGTTTAGAATCTGTTCACGAGACAAAGCAATGTTTCGGTTTTTGACAAAATACAAAAGAAGGTCATATTCCTTGGCCGTCAATTCTTTCTTTTGTCCATCTACAGACACGTTCCGTCCAAGCGGGTCGATACGCAGGCCGCCCATGACAATTTCTTCCGACGGCGGAGCTGCCGTCAAGTGACGGTTTACAATCACGTTTACCCTTGCCATCAGTTCACGCGGCGAAAAGGGTTTGACCATATAGTCGTCCACCCCCAGTTCAAAGCCAAGAAGTTTATCGTATTCTGCACCGCGTGCCGACAGCATCAGGACAGGAATATCTTTCTTCTCACGTATCCTCCGACATGCGGTAAAACCATCCATATCCGGCATCATGACATCCAGAATGACAATGTCGAATTCCTGCTTCCGGCAAAGCTCCACGGCTTCCTGACCGTTGGAGGCACCTACCGTTTCATGTCCCTCATGTTCCGCAAACCGCTGAATCAGCTCATAAATATCCGGTTCATCATCCACCACAAGAATTTTTGCCACTGCTCCGTTCTCCTTTCATCACGATGAAAAGGTTCCAAAAAGAGTTCCATTTCTGTTTTTGTTCTGTCAGTATTATAGCAGAAAATCGGAGTTTTTGCAATCAGAAAAATTTTTTGAACAGTCCGATGACGTCCTTTTGCGAAACGCAGGATGGGGTACTTTTAGGAAGTACCCCATCTCCACAGTCCGGATCTTTCAGCCTTCTGCTGCGGCCAGGTATTCGTTGATTGCATCGGCTTCTGCCTGCGTGAGAATACCAGCATCAAGAAGTTCGCTCACGGCATCAGTATTGGAAGCCTTTCCTTTCAGTTCTTCGTAGAAGCTGTGACGCTCCTCCCAGTTCATGGACGACTTACGGCCATACTCTGTGTGGATGGTCGCGTGCTTGGCAGAAGCATATACCATAATTTTGTCCGCGGTTGTCTGCGTGATAACGCCAGCCTCGACCAATTCCTCAACATCCAGAGACGATACCGTCCAGGAAGCCCCATTTCCGCCGATGTCCTTCGCCGCGAAGAACGCTTCCCTTCCCTCATCGGTGGAAATACTCTGTACTTCTTCAAACATCGCGTGACGTGCGGCATACTGTTGCTGTCCGTTCTGGTAGCCGTAGGACGCCGTTTCGGTATCAGCAGCCATTGCAGCAGTAGCGGTCAGGAATGCTGCGAGGGAGAGTGTAGCCAGTGCGAGAGCTTTCTTGCTGAGATTTCTTCTTGTTT
>JBJFGC010000427.1:0-7638 GCA_051892315.1 Eubacteriales bacterium | reverse complement strand
CGCCGCAATCACGGTCGGACTGTATTTATTCCCAACGTCATTCTGTACAATAAGAACCGGCCGGACGCCGCCCTGCTCACTCCCGACGACCGGACTCAGGTCTGCGTAATAAATATCGCCCCGTCTGACTGTCAATTTGATTCATTCCTTTCCCTATACGAGAGCTTCCTCTCTCACTTCCGCTTATAGTATTGGCTGCGTCTCCCCGCTTTAAACATCCCTCAAGCGATTTTTTTACGCGCGCCTTTTGACATTCAAAGTATATGCGGGAGGTGAGGGGGATGTGTTTGGGTTTTTCTGTTTTTCCCGGAGCCCTCTCCGGGGCTCTGCCCCATGGACAAACATCCCTTAAGAAACTCCAAAAATCTATTGCGAAACCAGGACGGTTGGTATATAATAGGATTAAAACGCAGCATCCTAATAGAAAGACAAAACAGTATATGGAGTTTGGAATGAAAATATCACTTGACGAGATTTTTCGCGGAAAGACGGTCGCCCTGCTTGGGGCAGGCGTGTCGAATATGCCGCTGGCAGAAATCGCAGCCGCCTCTGCCGCGAAGCTGACGGTGCGCGATAAAAAATCCCCTGAGGCCTTGGGGGACGCGGCGGTGCGCCTGCGGGAACTTGGCGCGGAGCTGATTACCGGTGAGGATTATCTGAAGAATCTGAACGAGGAGCTTATCTTTCGCTCCCCCGGTATCCGCCCCGACCTGCCGGAGCTGAGAGCGGCGGCCGAACGCGGGTCAGAAATTACCTCGGAGATGGAAATGTTCCTCTCTCTGGAACCGTGTCCGGTCTACGCCGTCACCGGAAGCGACGGAAAAACCACAACCACCACCATTACCTCCCTCCTGCTCGAGGCCGGCCTTGGCAGGGAACACGTCTTCCTCGGCGGCAACATCGGTGAACCGCTCCTGCATCGCTATCCCAACATCCGTGAAAAGGACGCCGTCGCCGTCGAGCTCTCCAGCTTCCAGCTTATGACCGTCGACGCGCCGGTCGAAGTCGCCGCCATCACCAACATCACCCCCAATCACCTCAACTGGCATACCGATATGGAGGAATACGTCCGCGCGAAAAAACGCCTCCTGAAGCATTGCCGCCGCGCGGTCCTCAATTATGACAACGACCTCACCCGTCAGGCCGCCGCGGAGCTTCAGCAGAGCACAACCCCGGTCACGCTGTTCTCGCTCGCTCCCATTCCCGATGATGCCCTGCGCACCTCCGACAGCGCCGTATGGCTCGACGGCGATACCATTTTCTCCCGCTTTCCCGATGAAGGAATCCGCGAGGTCATGACCCGACGGGACATCCGTCTGCCCGGCCTGCACAATACGGCCAACTTCATGACCGCCATCGCCGTGACCCACGGCAAAGTCTCCTATGAGGCTGTGCGGGAAATCGCACGCACCTTCGGCGGTGTGGAGCACCGGCTGGAATTCGTGCGCGAGGTTGACGGCGTGACCTACATCAACGGCTCCATCGACTCCTCGCCCACCCGCACGGCGGCCGCCCTGTCTGCCATTTCCGACCGTCCCGTCGTCCTCATTGTCGGCGGGTCCGACAAAAATCTCGACTACGGTCCCTTCGCCGAAACCGTCTTCGCCTCCTCCGTCCACACCATCGTTCTCACCGGTGCGACGATGGAGAAGGTCTACGCCGCGTTCACCGCGGCACCCGGCTACGAAAACGCCCTCGCACGCGGCTTTTGCATCCAAAAAAATCCGTCGTTCGACGGCGCGGTGCTGGACGCGCGGGCGGCCGCCCGTCCGGGAGATACCGTGATTCTCTCCCCCGCAGCTGCCTCGTTTGACGCGTTCCCGAACTTTATGGTCCGCGGACAGCACTTCAAGAACCTCGTGATGAGCTTCTGAACGTCCGCTGCTTTTCATCCCCTGCATTCACCCGCTATTTTCAAAAATGGAGGAAACCATGCTCGAATACAAAACCCTGCTCCGCCAACTTTGCGGGATCATGTCCGTCTCCGGCTGTGAGCGGCGCGCCCTCGGGGAGCTCCAAGCCCTCGTCGGCGACCGGTTTGACGATATCCGGTGCGATCCCGCGCGAAACATCGTTCTCTTAAAGAAATCCGCCCGTCCCAACGCCCCCCGCGTCATGCTCGACGCCCACTTTGATGAGGTCGGAATGCTCGTCACCGGTATCACCGACGAGGGCTTTCTCCGCGTCGCGCCCGTCGGCGGCATCGACCGTCAGCTTCTGCCCGCGTCCGAGGTGTGGGTTTACCCGAATCCGGACACGGACACCGGAAACGGCAGCCGGCTCTACGGCGTTTTCGCCGCTACCCCTCCGCACCTCGTGAAGCCGGGCGAGGAAAACAAAACGCCCGACTGGAACGACCTGCTCATCGACATCGGCTGCCGTACCCGCGCGGAGGCGGAAGCCCTTGTCGGCATCGGCGCACCCGTGGGCTACTATTACGACGGCGACGAACTGCTCAACCGCCGCATCACCGGACGCGGCCTTGACGACAAAGCGTGCGCAGCCGGCCTGCTCTGCGCCGTCGACCGCGTTCCCGCCGAGGAGCTTGCGTACGACGTGTACATCACACTGTCCTCCGGCGAAGAAGTCATGGGCGGCGGCGCTGGACGCGCGGCGTACACGATTCAGCCGGACTTTGCCATCATCACCGACGTGAATTTCGCGCAGACCCCGGGCGTTCCCGAGGAAGCGAGCGGCAAACTGGGCGGCGGACCGATGATTTCCCTCTCCGCCGTGACCGATCGCCGTCTGACCTCCTCCCTTCTCACTCTCGCGGACCGGGCGGAAATCGGGTACAAAAAAGTCGTGGAAGCGACCTCCACCGGAACCAACGCCTCCTGCATCTGCTGTGTCAATGAAGGAATTCCGGTGGCCGTGGTCAGCCTTCCCCTCGCCGGTATGCACTCCTACAACGAATCGCTCTCCCTCGACGACGCGGAAGCCTTCCTTCGTCTCATCAGCGAAATCGTGAAAAATCCAGAAATCGGGGGTATCAACTGATGTCAAACTACGAAACCTGCACACACATCGAGCTGCTCCGCACACTGTCTCTCGCGTTCGGTCCTTCCGGATGCGAAGGCGAAGTGGCCGAACTCATCCGGGAATTTGTCACGCCCTATGCAGACGAGGTGACATCCGACCGTCTGGGCACGGTGATTGCCGTCTACCGCCGCGCAGACGTCCGACCGGCCTCCCTGGACGAGGAACCGAAGACCGACTGCGGCAAGCCGGAAATCGACCGGCTGATGTTCGCCGCACACATGGACGAGGTCGGCTTCATGATTCGCTCCATTGACGGCGACGGCTGCCTGAAAATCGCGGCGCTGTCCGGCCGCGACCCGAAGACCCTCGCCGGCCGCAATGTGACCGTAGGGAACGAAACCAAGCATTGCAGCGGCTATTTCGGCGTCAAGCCGACCCATCTCGGCGGCGTCGGAAACTTTGACTCCCTTTACATCGACATCGGCGCGAAGAACAAAGAAGACGCGGAAAAAATGGTCTCCCCCGGCGACTTCGGAACCTACCGGTCGGATTTTGTCCGCTTCGGGAACGGTTTTATCAAGGGCAAGGCGCTGGACGACCGGTTCGGCTGCACGGTTCTCTGTCTGCTGCTGCGGCGGCTGCGTGAGAACAAGGTCAAGCTGCCGTACGACGTCTATTTCTGCTTCACGGTACGGGAGGAAATCGGCGCGTCGGGCGCCCAGACGGCGGCAAACAAAATTCAGCCGGACATCGGCATTGTCATTGAAGCGACCGCCGTGGATGGAACCCGCGGCGAGGACCGGTACGGCAGCGTGGCCAAGCAGGGCTGCGGCGGCTGCGTCTCCTTTATGGACCGCAGCACGATCTACGACCGGGAGGTCTACGACTTCATTCTCAGGGTAGCGGAAAAGCACAACATTCCGGCACAGCCGAAGTGTTACGTCTCGGGCGGAAACGACGCGGGATACATCCACAAGGCAGGCGTCGGCGCAAAATGCGCGGCGATTTCGGCTCCGGCGCGGTACATCCACACCGCATCGAACGTGATTGCGGAGGCAGACCTGGAGTATGTGACGGATCTGGCCTATGCGGTAATGCTGGAAATGCAATAAATTTTTGATGAAAGATACAACGAACAGGAGTACAATATGTTCAACTTAACGAAAAAAATTCTGAAGCCCGTGTCGGTTTCCGGTCGTGAGGATGCCGTAGTGGGGGTCATTGCGGAGGAAATCGCGCCGTACGTGGATTCGCTCCGTACAGACGCGCTGGGCAATCTGATAGCGTACAAGGCAGGAACGGGTGAAAACAAAAAAAAGGTCATGTTTGCCGCGCACATTGACGAAATCGGCTTTCTCGTGACCTACATAGAAGAAAACGGTTTTCTGCGGTTCAACACGATTGGCGGCATCAACTTCACCTCCGCGGCGTTCACGCACGTCGTTTTTGAGAACGGAGTACGCGGGGTGCTCGTTCCGGAAACCGGTTCGTCCGAAATGCGGCAGGACAAGTTTGTGGTTGACATTGGGGCGAAGAACCGGAAAGAAGCGGAGCGGCGTGTGAAAATCGGGGACACCTTTGCGGTCGTCTCGGACCTTGTGAAGCTGTCCGGCACCCGTGTAGCCGGCCGGCCGCTGGACGACCGCATCGGTGCGGTTGTTCTCATCGAAGCCGCGAAGCAGCTGAAGGAGGTCGAGGTTCCGAACGATCTCTATTTCTGCTTCACCGTTCAGGAGGAAGTAGGCTGCCGCGGCTCCAGAACAGCCGCCTACGGCATCATGCCGGACGTCGGCATTGCTTTGGACGTTACGGCAACGGGGGATACGCAGGGGGCCGGCCCGATGGCGGTGAAGCTCGGCGGCGGTGCCGCGATCAAAATCAAGGACTCCAGTGTGATCTGCGACCGTACGTTAGTAGAAGCGATGAAAAAAGCCGCTGAGTCCCGCAAAATCAAGTACCAGTTGGAAATTCTCGCGGCCGGCGGCACGGACACCTCCTCCATGCAGCAAACAGGCGCCGGCTGTCTTGCCGGCTGCATCTCCATCCCGACACGCTACATCCACTCCACGGTGGAGACGGCGGATCTCTCCGATGCTGCGGAATGTGTAAAGCTGGTTGCGGCTTTATGTGAAGAGGATTTTCTTGAGGAATGAGGGCAAGCTCCCCTTTCCCCTTACACTCCTTTCCCCCTCTGTACCCATCCGATAATCTGCCCGGAAAGAATCACCGTCAGCAGAGAATAGAGAATGCGGTTCAGGGGGATGTAGAGGAGGGAGAGAAGGAGAACGAGCAAATCGCTGGCGAGGTAAATCCATTGGATGCGGAGACCGGTCAGGCTGGAGAGGCTGAGAGCCAGGGCGTCGTCGCCGCTGGGCGCTGCTTCTTCACGCACACAAAGACCCACGCCGAGTCCGACAAAACCCGCACCGAGAATTGCCGCCGCGAGAGGCTGACCCGCAATGTCCGGATAAATCGGGGGAAAGCACTCGAAAATCGCGTAGAAGGCCGAATAGCCAACCGCCGCGACCGCGGAGTTTACGATAAATTTTTTCCCCAGCGTCCGCCAGCCCAGGAGATAGCATAGCCCGTTCAGAATCAAACCGCTCACCGCCGGTGAAATCCCGAACAGCTGGTCCAAAAGAAGCGTCAGCCCAATCACGCCTCCTTCCGTCACACCGGAAAGAGAGTGAATGTTGTACAGCCCGAACGTCAGAATCGCGCATCCCAAAAGAATCCTCGCGCACGAGGGTACCGTCAGAAGAGAGACAAGCTCCCGGATTTGTTTTCGTATCATAATTCTCTAAAATAGAAAGAGAAGATACGATTTTCTGTACCATCGTATCCACTTTTCTTCCAGACTTTGTTTCTGTTTTGGATGGGGGAACGTGAAGCTTTTGCAGAGGACAGAGTTACGCCACGCGTAACTCTGTTTTCTCCTCGTTTTCTTACGCCTTCAGCATCTTCTCTGCCGCCGCGAGCTTTACACAGGAGCAGAGAATCTCAATGGCGAGCTTCAGCTCATCGGTTTCAGGGAACGAGGGCGCAATGCGAAGGTTGCTGTTGTGCGGGTCACGGCCGTAAGGATAGGTCGAACCGGCGGTCGTGAGCGTCACACCCACCGAACGCGCAAGCTGATAAACCCGGCGCGCGCAGCCTTCCATCACGTACAGACTGATGAAATAGCCGCCGCGCGGCTCGCTCCAGTGCGCAATGTCAAGACCGTCCAGTTCGCTGTGGAACAGACCCTCCACCAGCTCGAACTTCGGCCGCAGAATCGCCGCGTGATGCCGCATATGCGCACGGATCCCCGCCGCATCCCGGAAAAACTTCACGTGCCGCATCTGGTTGATCTTGTCGTAGCCAATGGTCTGCGTCGCAATGATGGGACGGATCTGCTCAAGGTTTTTCTCGGATGCCGCCATGATGGCAAGCCCGGAACCCGGGAACGTAATCTTCGACGTGGATGCAAAGTAGAAAATGTTGTCCTCGGTGCCGTATTCCTTCGCGCGCTGGAAAATGTTCGCTAACGGCACCTCCTCGTCGTAGATTTCGTGAACCGCGTATGCGTTGTCCCAGAAAATGCGGAAGTCGGGCGCGGCCGGCTTCATGGCTGCGAACTGTTCGACAACCTCATCGGAATATGTAATTCCTTCGGGGTTTGCGAACTTGGGTACGCACCAGATGCCCTTGACGGACGGATCGGAGCAGGCAATGTCGTACACCTCGTCCATGTCGGGGCCGTCCTTCGTCATCTTCACGGGAACCATTTCAATGCCGAGCGTGCGGCAGATGGTGAAGTGACGGTCGTATCCGGGCGAGGGGCAGATGAACTTGATGCGCCCCTGACGGCACCACGGCTCGTGTCCGCCCGCAACGCCGAACAGCATCGCACGGACCATTGTGTCGTACATCACGTTGAGGGAAGAGTTGCCGAGAACGAGAATCTGCTGCGCGGGAATATCGAGAAGGTCGCTGAAAAGCTTTTTCGTCTCCGGCAGGCCGTCGAGAATTCCGTAATTCCGGCAGTCCAGACCGCTTGCGCTGAAGCAGTCCCCGCGGTCGCTGATGATGGACAGCATACCGGAGGAAAGGTCGAGCTGCGCCTGGTTCGGCTTGCCGCGGGTGAGGTCGAGAGTCAGATCCATTTCGGACCATTTATCCAGCTTGGCCTGCTCACGGGCATAGACCTCCCGAAGTTCGTCCTGTGTCATGGCGGAAAAAGCTTTTTCGTTCATTTTGTATACCTCTGAATCTGAAAATAAAAAATAAAAGAAGCCAAGAGAAAAGAGACCCGCTCTCCGGTCCAGCCCGATGAAAGGTTGTCCGTTTTTTTGCATTTTTGCAGGCGGTTTTATTCATAAAATGCGGATTTTTGCGGATAGAAAGGAGAAGAAATGAAATTCTTCTTTTGGAAGCTTGCAAATTTCTTTTCCCCTTTCTTATATTATATGATATTTCATGAAAAAAAACAATATCAAAACATAAAAATTTCAAATTCGTTATTATATTATTTTCACTTCTAATATCGACACTACCACTTACTTGTTTAAAGATTGCATTATAATCTGGAACATTGACAATAACTTTTTTTATATTAATGCCTAATTTATCATTTACTTCACGCACTGCCTCATTAATAGAATCTACAACTAAATT
>JBJFGC010000426.1:0-7799 GCA_051892315.1 Eubacteriales bacterium | reverse complement strand
AAGGGGGTGCGGGGGAAAGCTTTTTTTCAAAAAAGTTTCCCCCGCGCATCCCATGTTATTTTATTTTATCAATACTTTCCGCCGTTCATGCCGCCAGCCTGCGGAGCCGGTGCTTCCTTTTCGGGCTGGCATACGACAAGCGCCTCGGTGGTGAGGACGGTAGCCGCAACGGAAGCTGCGTTCTGGAGTGCGGAACGGGTAACCTTCTTCGGGTCTACGATACCGCTTTCAACCATGTCAACGTAGGTTTCGTTGTATGCGTCGAAGCCGTAGCCGATCTTGCCGGAGGAACGGATCTTGTCAACGACAACGGAGCCTTCAAAGCCGGCGTTTTCTGCGATCTGGCGAACCGGAGCTTCGAGTGCCTTGACAACGATCTGGATACCGGTCTTTTCGTCGCCTTCCGCGGTTTCAAGCAGCTTTGCTACCTCGTCGATAACGTTCAGGTATGCGGTACCGCCGCCGGCAACGATGCCTTCTTCCACAGCCGCGCGGGTTGCGTTGAGGGCGTCTTCGATGCGGAGCTTCTTTTCCTTCATTTCGGTTTCGGTTGCAGCGCCAACCTTGATGACAGCAACACCACCGGAGAGCTTTGCGAGTCTTTCCTGGAGCTTTTCACGGTCGAAGTCGGACGTGGTGGTTTCGATGGCTGCCTTGATCTGGGAAATCCGCGCCTTGATGTCTTCCGTAGAGCCAGCGCCGCCGACGATGATGGTGTTGTCCTTGTTGACCTTGATCTGGCGTGCCTGACCGAGCTGGTCAATGGTCGCTTCCTTGATGTCAAGGCCGAGTTCGTCGCAGATTACTTCGCCGCCGGTCAGGATGGCGATGTCGCGGAGCATTTCCTTTCTGCGGTCGCCGAAGCCCGGAGCCTTTACAGCAACGCAGGTGAAGGTACCGCGGAGCTTGTTGAGAACGAGCGTGGTGAGCGCTTCGCCTTCAACGTCTTCTGCGATGATGAGGAGCTTCTTGCCGGACTGAACGATCTGTTCAAGCAGGGGAAGAATGTCCTGAACGTTGGAAATCTTCTTGTCGGTGATGAGGACAAGCGCGTCGTCAAGAACGGCTTCCATCTTGTCGGTGTCGGTAGCCATGTAGGGGGAGAGATAGCCGCGGTCGAACTGCATACCTTCCACTACTTCGCTGTAGGTTTCAGCGGACTTGGATTCCTCAACGGTGATAACGCCGTCGGAGGTTACCTTTTCCATAGCGTCTGCAATCAGAGTACCGATGACTTCGTCGCTCGCGGAAACGGTGCCGACACGCGCGATGTCTTCCTTGCCGCTGACCGACTTGGAAATGCCCTCGAGAGCGGAAACGGCCTTGTCAACCGCCTTCTGAATGCCCTTGCGGATTACCATCGGGTTTGCACCTGCGGTTACGTTCTTCATGCCTTCGTGGATGAACGCCTGAGCAAGAAGAGTTGCGGTGGTGGTACCGTCGCCGGCTGCGTCGTTGGTCTTGGTTGCAACTTCACGGACGAGCTGCGCACCCATGTTTTCTGCGCCGTCTTCCAGTTCGATTTCCTTTGCGATGGTAACGCCGTCGTTCGTAATCAGGGGCGTGCCGTACTTCTTGTCAAGAACAACGTTTCTGCCCTTCGGGCCAAGCGTGATTTTTACTGTATCTGCAAGCTTGTCAACGCCGGCAATCAGAGCGTTGCGAGCTTCTACTCCGTAGAGAATATCCTTTGCCATGATCTTTCTATAGCTCCTTTATGAATTCTGAATTTTTTGTAAATGATACTGCAGTCCCATTTTTTTCAAACCGGCTGCGCACCGCCTCCAGCCCTTCCCTTTCCGATAAGCCCTGGAGTTTTCTGCCAGATGTTCGGGGACCGCGTCCCCGGGAACATCCTTTACTCAACAACTGCGAGAATGTCGCTCTGCTTTACGATGTTGTATTCCACGCCGTCGCACTTGATTTCGGTGCCGGCATACTTGCTGGTGACAACCTTGTCGCCAACCTTGACGAGCATCTGAACTTCCTTGCCGTCAACGATTCCGCCGGGGCCTACGGCGATCACTTCCGCGATCTGCGGCTTCTCCTTGGCTGCGCCCGGGAGAACGATGCCGGTCTTCGTGGTTTCTTCCGCTTCTACGAGCTTTACTACAACTCTGTCAAAAAGAGGTTTGATGGTCATTTTGTTTTTACTCCTTCTTTCGTCAATGATTCATTGGATGTTTGTTTTTCTTCAGGAGTTTTAGCACTCGTTTTGTTTGACTGCTAACCTGACGAGCATATTGTAACTCCGCAGGCCATAAAAATCAAGGGTTTTTTTGATAGTTTACACTTATTTAACAATTTATCCCGAAAACATGATGCGGAGAGTGCTAATTCAGCGTAATGGTCACGATAAATCCATCCACATTGTTGCCGGAGAGCTCGTAATTCTGGAATTTGTCCCCGCGCGGGATCCGGATCTCGGTCGTTTCCCCCTCGGACGCCGGAACAAAGTACGTCAGCCAGCCGCCCGAAACCTGGGAAAGCTCGGTCACATCCACGTCGGTCAGCACACGATCCGGTGAAATATGCAGCAGCTTCGTATCCGCCGTGTACTGCTTCAGCGCGTCAATGTATTCCTCCAGACACAGGTCCAGCGTGTCAATCGCGTAGGCATGCGCCAGACCGACGTAACGGAAATGCCACTGCTCGTGGCCAATGCCCGTGATGTCTGACTTTTCCGCCGGATAACGCATGATGTAGCCGTACTCCGTGCAGTGTTCCCAGACCCACGGACCGTATTCATGGTCCGCCAGCGGCACCGACGCGCCGTCGTCCGTGTAGAAGCCTAAGTCGCACGCCAGACCGGTATGGTGCTCGGAATGCCCCGGCACCGCGACGTAGGTTTTCGTATATTCTTCCCCGTAGCTTTGCATGTTGGAATCCCAGATACGCTGCTGATCCGCCAGCGTCCGGTGCCCGCTGTAAATGAGCAGGTCGTCGCAGCCGGTGTCGGCCACCAGACCCGCAACCATGGCCTCCAGCGCATCAAACGCCTCCGGCGCCATGCCCAGCGTCGTGCTGGATACCTTGATCTTGCCTGTCCGTTCGTTGTAGACGTTCGTGAGCGTCACATCGTCAATCTTCGTGAATTCGTACTGATAATTCACCAGCACCAATTCCCCCTCGTTCAGCGTGTCATTCTGCACCGTCACCGTGTCGTACAGCATGAGATTCGGCTCGGCAGACGCCGCCGGGTCTCCCGCGGGAGTTTCTGCGTTTTCACCTGTTCCGTCCTCCAGCGTGTCGGTCCCTCCCGGGAGAACCGCATTCTGTGCGTTCTGAACAATGTCCTCGTAACCCTGCGTCTCCTTCTCCGGCGCACCGGCGTTTTTCGCAATCTGAAACGCCGATACCCCAATGACCGCACCGACCAGCAGAACAAATAGCACCGCTCCCGCGTTCACGCGGATTTTCCGCTTCCGGCGGCGTCCGGTCAGGGAGTCCGGCGGCCTCTGCTGCGGATTCGGCCGACGCGGAACAGCATTGGGATTCGGCCGGACGTTCGGATTCTGCGGCCGGACGTTCGGATTGTTCGGATTCGGACGGGGCGCCCGGTTTCCCGCATTCGGAACCGCCCCGGCACCGCCGCTTCTCCGCATTCCGGCCTCCCGCGCGGCGGCAATCCGGCGGCGCTCCTCGTCGGTCAGCGGCGGACGCACCTGCTGTCCCTGCTGCATTTGCCGTCCCTGCTGAACCTGCACTTGCGAAGCCGCAGAAGCCGGACGGCGGTTCTGCTGCTGTGCCGGAACCTCGTCCGCCATAAAATCAAGATTATAGGTAACGTCCGAAGGATTGCTGTTGTTCGGCGTGTTGTTCAATCAATTCAACCTTCCTTCTTGTGGTAATTTTCTCTCTTATTATAAAATACAGAGCCGTTGAAATCAAGTATATGCGTAAAAATGTAAAAAAAATTTAATTTTACCCAGCACAATAAAATCCCCCACCCCCCAATCATCCTAAACAAAAAAAGCAGATCCCACCATCCGCAAAAACCTCCCATCCCCCTATTTTTATGAAAAGTTTTTGAGGGCTGGGGGGTGCAGGGGGGAGGGTACTTTTTTCAAAAAGTACCCTCCCCCTGCAAAACTCTATTTATTTGTTGTATCCTCAATCCAAAGCGTCTTTTCTGGAGAGATTGAAGCGGCCTTTTTCGTCGGTGCCGAGGAATTTGACCTTCATGCGGTCGCCGACGTTGCAGACGTCTTCCACCTTTTCGGTGCGCTTGCGGTCGAGCTTGGAGATGTGAACCATGCCTTCCTTCTTCGGTGCAAATTCAACAAACGCGCCGATCGGGATAATCCGGGTCACAACCCCCTCATAAACCGCGCCGACTTCCGGCTCGAAGATGATGCCGTCAATGGTAGCTTTTGCCGCATCGATGCCGGCCTTCTCAATACCGGAAATGAAGACGGAACCATCGTCCTCAATGTCAATCTTTGTACCGGTGTCCGCCTGAATCTGCTGGATTACCTTGCCCTTGGTGCCGATGACCTCGGAAATCTTTTCGACTGGAATCTTCATGGAAAGCATCTTCGGCGCGTATTCGGAAACCTCCGCGCGCGGCGCCGGAATCGCCTTCAGAATCACTTCGTCAATGATATAATCGCGTCCCTTGTGCGTTACGGCAAGGGCTTCCCTGATAATCTCGGGCGTCAGACCGTCAATCTTGAGGTCCATCTGAATCGAGGTAATCCCCTTGTGCGTGCCGGCCACCTTGAAGTCCATGTCGCCATAGAAGTCTTCCAGACCCTGGATGTCAATCATCGTCATCCAGCGGTCGCCCTCGGTAATCAGACCGCAGGAAATTCCCGCAACCGGCGCCTTGATCGGAACGCCCGCGTCCATCAGAGCCAGCGTGGAGCCGCATACGGACGCCTGAGAAGTGGAACCGTTCGAGGAAATCACCTCGGATACGCAGCGGATGGCGTAGGGGAATTCTTCCACGGACGGAAGGACCGGAACCAGAGAACGTTCCGCCAGCGCACCGTGACCGATTTCACGGCGTCCGGGGCTTCTTACCGCCTTCGCTTCGCCGGTGGAGTAACCGGGCATGTTGTAGTGGTGCATGTACCGCTTGGTTTCTTCTTCGGAAATGCCGTCGAGCATCTGCACGTCGGAGATGGAACCGAGGGTAGCGATGGTCATGACCTGCGTCTGTCCTCTCGTGAACATTCCGGAACCGTGGTCACGGTTGAACAGATGAACTTCGGCAGCCAGCGGACGAATCTGGTCCATCCGCCGTCCGTCCACACGCTTCTGTTCGTCGAGGAGCCAGCGGCGGACAATCTTCTTCTGAATCTTATAGAGAACCTCGTTCAGGACAATGTGCATTTCCTCGCGGCCCTCGTCAAACTTGTTGTAAACCGCTTCGGTGATGGGAGCCATGCGCGCGTCGCGGATGTTCTTGTCATCGGTGTCGAGCGCAGCCTTCACGTCCTCGGCGCAGAAGTCGTAAACGGCGTCAAAGAGGGCGGGGTCAATCTCCGCGGAGGGATATTCAAACTTCGGCTTGCCGACTTCGGCAACGATGCTGTCGATGAAGGTGCAGAGCTTTTTGATTTCCTCATGCGCGAGCATGATGGCTTCAAACATTTTGTCGTCGGAAACTTCCGCCGCGCCCGCTTCAATCATGACCACCTTCTGGTGTGTGCCGGCCACGGTCAGTTCAAGGATGCTGCGGTCCCGCTGCTCGGCGGTGGGGTTGATGATCAGCCCTTCCTCCTCGGTCAGACCGACGAACACGCCGCCGATCGGTCCGTTCCACGGAATGTCGGAAATGGACAGGGCAATGGAAGCGCCGATCATACCGGCAATTTCGGGAGAGCAGTCGTGATCCACTGCGGTCACAAGAAGGGAGATGACGACGTCGTTGCGGAGATCCTTCGGGAACAGGGGACGAATCGGACGGTCGATCACGCGGGAGGTCAGAATCGCCTTTTCGCTCGGTCTTCCCTCTCTCTTGAGGTAGGAGCCGGGAATCCGGCCGACCGCGTAGAGACGTTCCTCAAAGTCGATGGAAAGGGGAAGAAAATCGATGCCGTCACGCGGACGTTCGGATGCGGTTGCGCAGGCGAGGACGGCGGTGTCGCCGTAGCGGACGAGAACGGAGCCGTTGGCAAGGCCCGCCATTTTGCCGGTCTCAATCACAAGCGGACGGCCGGCCAGGTTGTAGGAAAACGTTTTGTAATTTTCAAACATTTCAGGATACCTTTCTTCAAAAAAATCATAGTTAAAGAAGGAATACCCGTACCGCTGAGGCTCAGCATTTAAACAAAAGCGCGAAAACCTCGTGTTCTTGTTTAACTGCTAATCCGGAGCGGCTTTACCGTGTATTCCGGCAACAGGAAAAAGATACCGCGGCGGATTCCGACGGGAAATCCGCGGTCCGCCGCAGTATGGGGATGGACTTATCTTCTGAGACCGAGCTTTTCCACGATCGCGCGGTAACGTTCGATGTCGTTGTCCTTGAGGTAGCCGAGAAGGTTGCGGCGATGGCCGACCATCTTGTTCAGGCCGCGGCGGCTGTGGTGGTCCTTCTTGTTGGCCTTAAGATGCTCCGTCAGGGTATCGATGCGGTAGGACAGAATCGCAATCTGAACCTCCGGAGAACCGGTATCGCCTTCGTGAATCTTATAGGTATCGATAATTTCCTGCTTTTTTTCCTTTGTGAGCATGGCAGAGAGCTCCTTTCACCTGTAAAAAATAGAGTAGGTTGTCCTTGTCCCGAAGCCCAGCAGACGGCGGGTGATGCGTCGCTGAACGACCTTGCATCCATCAACCGGGAAACGGGCAGTTCAAGTGATATTATACCACAAAGCTCCGTCTTTGTAAACGTTTTTTCAAAAAACATAGCACAATTTTTCTTCCGAACGCTTCGGGGAATCTGTGTAATTTTGCAAATGCGGCCTTCGCTCTGAGCAGATGAGGAAAGAAAAGCCCGCCGCGGCAGTTTGCGGCAGCCTGCAATGCCCCCCTGCTCCGCAGACGGTTTTCTTCCTTAAAAATCCGGAAAAAATCATATTTTTTCCCCAAAACCCGTTGACAAAGGAACAGCAGTATGGTATAATGATGTCACCTCGCGCAGAGGGTTATTTTTTTGCGCGTGTACGCGCAGCCTCATCCCCCGCCGAGGGAGGTACAACATAACGGACTGCCGTCCGTGAAAATCTTGAAGGAGGTGCCGATCCATGAGAGTTAAAATCACTCTTGCCTGCAGCGAATGCAAAGCCCGCAACTATGACACAAAGAAAAACAAGAAAAACGACCCGGACAGAATCGAACTCAATAAGTATTGCCGCTTCTGCCGCAAGCATACCCTGCACAAGGAAACCAAATAATCTCGAGTAAGGAGCTTTAGACAATGGCTGAAAAGGAAAACAAAACCGAACTCGAAAAGTCCCCCGCGAAACCCGCGAAGGAACCAAAGCCGAAGGAGAACAAACCCTCGCTCGGTCAGAGACTCGGTACGTGGTTCAAGTCCCTTAAATCCGAATGCAAAAAGATTTCGTGGGCATCCTGGAGTTCCGTTCGCTCTAACAGCATCATCGTTATCGTCTGCGTACTTATCGTGAGTGTTGTTATTGGTATTCTTGACTACTGCTTCTCCGGAGCAATCGTCGGCCTGAGCCGTCTGATCTGACAACGTAGTGCGTGAAACGTACTGAATGTTATCCCCGGATTCTCCGGAACACACGGAGGTTACGAAAGACGCTATGAGCGATATAAATGAAATGAACCAGGGTTTGCGTTGGTATGTCGCGCACACCTATTCCGGCTACGAAAACAAAGTAAAG
>JBJFGC010000425.1:1933-7832 GCA_051892315.1 Eubacteriales bacterium | reverse complement strand
TCTGGAGGACAACCTGATTCCCACGTTTGCGCCGATCACCGGAGACGACCATTATCCGGTCAACAACGAAGGAGCGGCAGAAAGCGGAAACGCGAAGGTGCGCTTCAACGTGGAGCACTGGGTCAAGCGCACAAAAAATCTCTGTCTGTACCACTACTGGGGCTGCTTTAACGGACATATTTACAGCCGTCCGATTGCCGGAAAGGTTCAGAAGGACTTGAAATGGTACGCTTCCCTCGGTGTGCGGGGGCTTTGCCCGGAGGGGCTGGTCGACAGCTCGCTTCCCACGGTCCGCACGAACGATGTATGGCACATGAACTCGCTTTATCTCTGGCTTTGCTGCCGCCTGTTCTGGAATCCTGACGCGGATCTGGAGGAGCTGACCAGACGCTACTGCCGTCTGGCGTATGGCGAGGCGGCGGAATGGATGGAGGAATACTACCGTCTGATTCAGAAGGGCTGGGACGAAATGCCGGGTTACGTCTGGTACGCGACCGGCGGCGAACTGTACATCCGGCAGTTTATCATGGAAGCGGGCATCGATTCCGCCCTTCTGAACGCACTGGAACGGGCGCTGGACCTCTGCGCCGGGAAGGATCCGCTGGCGGAAGCGCGCATTCGTCCGATGTACCGGATTGTGAAAGAGCAGGTCGAACGGTACCGGAACTTCCGGATGGAGGACGCGTTTGCTGTCTACACCTCCGCCGGACGGGAGCGGATTCTCGCCGACGACGCGCTGCTGTTCGACGAAGCGCAGCCGGATGCCAGCCCGTGGGCCGATGCGGTGCCGCTTGTCGTATTCAAAAACCACGAAACGATGGAGGACGCGCCTGCGGAATCCGGCCTTCGGGCGCGTTTGCTGTGGGATAAGGAAAATCTGTATGTAAGCTATCAGGTGTACGACGACCGCATCGGGACACCGGAGGACGTTACGCGTCCGGAAAAATACGCGCCCATGAGCGCTACCGACTCGTTCTTCCGCTCCAGCGACACCTTTGCGGAAAATTATTTCGTCGGAAACATGACGAATACGGACGTGTATTACGGATACTACAGCGACCTCGGCGGGAACCATTTCCGCTATATTTCCGACGGCGCAGTTCACAAGGACCCTGTCCAGCCGGAATGGGAGGTCCGCACCGCCGTGCATCCGGACGAGGACCCGTCCAAACGTTACTACGTCCACGTACAGGTCATTCCGTTTGCCTCGCTGGGAACGGACTGGAAAACTGCGCTGCCCGGTGGGATGCTGGTACACAATTCCGGACGGTACGGCATCCAGAGCTGGACCGGCGGCGGCCTATGGAATTCCGCTTCCTTCCGACGCTTCACACTGCTCGGACGTGAGACAATGGAGGGATAAAGGAAAAGGCGGAAAGAAAACTTTCCCTCCGCTGTCCGACGAAAACCTCTGTCCTGCCTTCCATACAGCGGATGACGAAAAGTCTCCCCTGAATTCTGTTCAGGGGAGACTTGTTTTTGCCGCTGTTTTGTTGTTCAGCCGTTGTAGACCGAGAGATGACTGTTCAGTTCACTTACCAGTTCGACAACCGCCGATGAGGTTGCGCCGCTGTCTGCGAGAAGCTCGACGGCCTCCTCATAATGCTCAATCAGACCGCTGTCGTCTGCGGCTGCGCCGCTTTCGATGAGCGTCTTGGCCTGAAGAACGAGGATTTCAAGAAGCGCACGCTCAGCAGATGTAGCGGGAGACGCTGCGGTAATGCTTGCGTAATTGCTGCTGGAAACGGTGACCGTGTACGTGTTCACACTGCTGTAGGCTTCGGTCATCGTTACTTTGCCTTCGACCACCGGTGCACCGGCTGCCACGACGGTTTTCTCACGGCCGGTATCGTAGGCAATATCAACCGTTACATCCTGAAGCGCTTCGGGAAGATTCGCCACCGTAACCTCGGCGGAACCTTCGGTGAAGGATGCAGTGACAACCTCGTCTCCGTCGTAGGCGGGCTTGATGTAAATTCCGTCAAAGGTGTATACGTACGTGCTGTCAGGCATGATATATGTAATGGAGGTGACCTTTTCACCGACGAGTTTCGTCAGCTCCGGAAGGTTGTCCCAGACGGCGATGTGCACGTTGCCGGTGTTGTTTTCCGCTACGTTGAAGGAAATCTCCCAGGGCTGTACCCAGATGCTCTGGAGATATTCCATCCCCACACGAAGACCGGATTCGGTTTCCAGAAGGATACCCTGTACGTTCGCATTGATCTGCCAACCCTCATCCGAGCGATTGTTGCGGATGTACGCGGTGGAATTTTCGGTCACGTTAATCTGGTAGTCGCCCCAGGTGGAACCGGTCTGCAGTTCGGCGGAGGCGTCGGTAATGGTTTCCACAACATGGAACTTGGTGGCGGCGTATACAGCCTTTCCGTCGACGACCGAAACGGGTTTATACTGCTCGGGCGTGTTTCTGGCGAGCTTGAACGTAGGATTCAGCGCGATGTATTCGGCATAATCCTCCGCCGGTATGGCGACGTTGACTTGTTTGACGCCGAGAATGTTGTAGCCGTCGGTTTTGCCTGCGGTGTAATTGGTGTACATGCCGTTGTTGAAGCTGACGTACTTCTCTATTGTCGCAGAGGTCACGCCGTCGATGCCGTAAGATTCGGTTGTGGTGACGTCACCGGCGTAATATTCGGCATAGGTCAGGTCGGCGGTGCCATATACAATGTCATGCTCACTGAGGTCAAAGGTCAGAGGGGTGTAAATGTTGTCAAGAATGGTGATGCCTTCCGCGCGGGTCAGCTGCGCCTGGGGGTTCAGCGTACCGGCGGCGGTGCCGTGGATGTAATCGCCCGCGACCAGTGCCGCTACGGCATTTCTTGCATTTTCAGAAACCTCAGCCGCATCGGAAAAGCCGGAAAGAACCGCCGGATCCGCTTCGGTCAGCCCCAGCACGTCCGCGGCAATGACCATCGCTTCTTCACGGGTGAAAACACCGTCTTCGTCGTTTTCTGTGCTTTCCACGGGCGTTCTGGCAAACTGATTCAGGAGGGACACGAACTGCTCGCGGCTCATCGCGGCCTCCGGGACGTAATTCACAACGGCAAAATCGTTCATCCAGCCGTTGTCAATGAAGAACCGCAGGGAATCTTCCGCCCAGTGTCCATCGATGTCGGCCGCTGAAACTGCCGCCGCGCTCACACTCCCGATCAGCGGGGCACAGAGCAGGGTGCAGAAAAGATGCTTGATTTTCTTGTTCATAAAAATTCTCCTTTCAGTTAGCTTATGCTAACAACAGCTTTGTGAAATTGCTCTGCCCGTTTGAGACAGAGCAATTGGAAAAGGAATTGCAGTTACCCTTTGCTAACTCGAAATGATTATAGCATTCCTTTCCGGTTATGTCAAGTGACTTTTTGAATGAATTATTGTCAATAATAGAAGTATATATGTGTTGAAAATGTATATACTGTGACGTTTTGCAGAAGAAAATGGCGGATTTGTTCAACCCTGTCTGGCCTTTTTCATCCGATCTGCGGCAAACTGCGCACAAAAGCCGGTGAAGGCTCCGCTGACGATTCCGGAGACGAGCAGCAGGGGAAGGTAGCCAAGAATCGCCGGCGTTTGCAGGACGGCCATCGCCGCGGCAATCTGTCCGACGTTGTGCGCCATTGCCCCGACCACGCTGCACACCCATATCTGCTTCGCGGTGACGATTCTCCGCATCAGAAACATGACCAGATAGCAGACGATCCCCCCGCAGAAGCTATACAGGAACGACATCATCTGCCCTGCGAAAATGCTGCCGAGGAGGATGCGGCACAACAGAATGGCCAGGGTGTCCGCGGGACCGCAGAGAAACATGGCATAAACCGTGATGACGTTCGCCAGTCCAAGCTTGACGCCGGGGATGGGAACCGGGACCGGAATCTGTGCCTCCACCACAAAAAGAATCAGGGCGGCCGTAGTCAGCAGGGCGTTGCGCGTCAGTCGTTTGATTTTTCCCTTCATTGAATCACCCCGTCCACAGCAAGTTCCCCGGTTTGGACCGGTCCGGTCGGGACAAGCTGAATGACCAGACGGTGCGGAAGGCAGACGATGGGCGTCTCTCCGGCCGACTGCCAGCCTTGCTGAACGCAGATCCGGTCAGGACAGTCGGCTTCGCTGACACAAATCCGTCCGGGCTCCACCGAAACGGTGTTGCTACCGTTTGCTCCTTCCACAGTAAAGGAATATGGCTCCCTGACTGCCGACAGGTCAATGGTCCGGATAAGCTCCCCGTCCAGAAAAATCTCCGCCGTCATGTTCGCCCCGTTCTGCGGCCGCAGCAGAACGGCGAGAAGCGACAGCACGAGAACCAACACGATTCCGATAACCCAGATTCTTGTTTTGATCATCGTTCAATCACCGTGAACCCCATGTCCGCAAAGGCCTCCGACAAAACAAAGCAGCCGCGCAGCCCTTCCGTGATGGAAATTCCGCCGTCCTCCGTTACAAAAATGACTTCAAACTCCTCTTCGGCGTGGGTCCGCCAATATTCTGCGGCTCGGTCTGGCCCCATCACAAACAGCGCCGTCGACAAGGCGTCGCACAGAAGGCCGCTTTCCCCGACAACGGTCACGGAAAGAAGGCCGCTGTCCGCCGGTTTTCCGGTGGCGGGGTCGAGAATGTGCCAGTACTTCCTGCCGTCCTCGCCGGTGAAGTACCGTTCGTAGCTGCCGGAGGTTATGGCGGCCATGTCGGAGATTTCAAGGACACCGAGGTAGTTTTCCGCGTCGGTCGGATGCCGGACGGCAATGCGCCAGGGACTTCCGTCCGGTTTGCTGCCCAGCGCCTGTACGTTTCCACCGAGGTTCAGAAGGGCGGAGGTCACGCCGTTTTCCTCAAGCAGGCCGCAGAGGACGTCGCCGGTATAGCCTTTCGCTACGCTGCCGAGATCGACCGCGGTGCCTTCGGGAAGGGAAGCGTTCGGACCGTCCAGAAGAATGGAGGCAGAATCCACATGCGCCAGCAGAGCGGTAAGCTCTTCGTCCGACGGAATCCGGTAGTCACCGGTGGTAAAGCCCCACGCGCAGACGACGGGATAGACCGTGATATCCAGCGCGCCCCCGGTACTTTCGCATACGTTTTGTGCGGATGCCAACAGAAAGGCGGTGTCCGCGGACAGAACCGCATGTCCGTCTGTGTTGAGCGTATGAATCTCACTGTCGGGCAGAGTGACGGACAGCTTACTCTCCAGTTCTGCAATCTTTTCTGCCGATTTTTCGAGAACCTCCTCGTCGGCACTGTAAACCGTCAGCTCCATAACGGTATCCATCGCAAAAACGGTACGGGAATGTTTCTCAGCAGACGGGACGGACTGGGCGGGCTGGACGGATGGGAGGACAGACGCTGTTTCCACCACCGTTTCAGCGCGTCCGCATCCGAACAGGAGGGCACAGAGAAGAAGGAGAACGCTTCGGTATTTACGCATGGTTCCCTCATTTCTGACCGCTTTGGGCCTGTGCCAGTGCGTCGGCAATGGCTTCCAGCAGTCCCTTGGAGCTGTAGGTTGCGCCGGAGACGGTGTCCACATCCGTGCTCTGATTGTCAATCACAGTGTCAACAAGCTCCAGTGCTTTGGACCAAAATTCCGAGTCGTCTGCGGTGGAAAGAACGACCACGGAGGAAATGGAGCCGCCGGAAATCATGACGGCGACCTGAATGTTCCCGTTGAAGCCGGTGCCGTTGCCAAAGTATGCGCCGTCTTTGTACTGCACGGTGGGTTCCGGTTCGGGAGCAGGTTTCGGTTCGGGAGCAGGTTCCGGTTCGGGAGCAGGTTTCGGTTCGGGAGCAGGTTCCGGTTCGGGAACAGGTTCCGGTTCAGGAGCAGGTTCCGGTTCGGGAGCGGGTTCCGGTTCGGGAGCGGGTTCCGGTTCGGGAGCGGGTTCCGGTTCGGGAGCGG
>JBJFGC010000425.1:0-1833 GCA_051892315.1 Eubacteriales bacterium | reverse complement strand
GTTCCGGTGCAGGAATGGGTTCCGGTTCGGGAGCAGGTTCCGGCTCGGGAGCAGGTTCCGGCTCGGTTTCCGGTATCCGGATGCTTGCTTCGGACAGGGCGTTCCCGACTGCTTCAAGAATCCCCTTGGAACTGAACGTTGCACCGGAGATGGTATCTATGTCTGTACTCTGGGCAGAAAGAATGGTCTCCGTAAGCGCGAGTGCGTTTGTCCAGAACGGCTCATCATCGGCGGACGTGACAACGTCAATTGACTCCATTCTGTTTTCCGATACCGTTACAGCGAGGGTAATCTCCCCACGGAATCCCATGCCGGTACCGGAATAGGTTCCGGGACGGTATTGTCCGACCTCCGATGTGGTGTCGGACAGAACGGGAACGTCAGCCTTGGCCGGAAGGAACGGGGGGACACAGACAAGTGCCAGTACAGCGAAAGCCGCAGCGGCCGATACGGCGGGAACTGCTTTTGCGGCGGATGAGTTCTTTTTCCGGACGGCTTTCTGAATCCGCATGGCTGCATACACCGCGAAAACCACGGTATAGAGAAGGAGGTTGAACAGCGCTTTTTTCTGCCCCGCCTCGAACAGAGCGGTGTTGAGCAGCAGCACATGAACGTACATCAGCGCGTAGAAGACATACGCCATGCGCTGCAGCCTTTTCCAGCTTTTCGGCTTCATTTTTTTTCGTACCGCCGGAAAGGAGGTGATCATCAGGGGCAGCATGATGGCAATCATCACGAGGGAACAGACTGCCGCCCAGAGCAGTCTTCCTGACAGACGGTCCGGCGCGGTGAAAAGCATCACAAAATAGGTTTTCCCGTACCCGATGTTGTGGCCGAGCGTCAGAATGCTGGCGAAAATGGACAGTTCCCCGCGGATGGGCATCAGTCGTCGGATCGCGGCGGATCCGTTCGGCAGCGCGCCGGTCATCATGACCACGACAAACAGCGCCGCGGCAAATGCGCAGTTGCCCAGAATCGGCCAGACATAGCTTTGCACCCACATGGGAAAACGGCGGTCAAAGCCGGTGAAGGATACGACGATCACAGACAGGCTGAGAAAAACCGCGCAGAAATCGAGCAGGCGGGCGTGCTTTTTGATTCCTTTTGCGCCAAACCACGAAAACGTGAACGCCAGAATCAGGCTGACAAGAAAAACCATCGTTTTGCTTCCTCTGTTTTGTTCGATTTTTGAGTTTGCATATGCTAACCGCTGTGCAAAAAAGAAAAAGATCTTGGTTGCCGCAGCGAAGTTAGTCTATGCTAACTTCAAGGCAGTAAGAAAGTCGCCGAAGGAACCGGCAACTTCATGTGTGGAAAATTATAGCATACTTGCGGGCGCATGTCAAGGATTCCTGAAAAAATTTCTGAAATTTTTGCGGAAGGCGTTTGTATCTTTTTCCCGACCGTTGATCGCGGACAAGGGCGGCAGGGTGTCCGGGGGAAAAGGAAGCCTCGCAGGTATGGCTCCGCGAGGCTTTCCTTTGGCTGCAATCAAAACGTATACGGCGGGTTGCCGGAAAAATCGGCGATCATGCCATGAGCATTTTCAAGGCAGAACACTTCAAAAATTGGATTGGATGCTTCGCCGTATTGTCCTTTTACAATAGGGTTCTGCAAACAAATCTCTTTGACCGCCATATTGTTTTCGAAAACCGCCTTCCCCGCAAGGCGAATCCATGCGTACTCAGGGGAGGATACGGAAATTTCAATTTCCGGATTTTTCTGCATATCTTTGTAGACCTCTTTGGTGCTGTTGGTGCAGAACCACAGTTTCCCTTCATACATGCAGCAGAACATAAACGGGCGGCACTTCGCCTTTCCATCGCGTCCGAC
>JBJFGC010000424.1:0-2024 GCA_051892315.1 Eubacteriales bacterium | reverse complement strand
ACGGATTCTCATCTGTACAGCATCTCCGTCCCATCCGAAATCGGAGGCTTTGTAGTCGGCAGACGGAGCAAGCAGAGGAAGCGTCACACCGGTACTCTTTACGGCAATCTCTCCGATTTTTTTCCTGCCGCCGGCATTGCACGTTTCGGAGCGCAGAATCTGTCCGCTGATACAGCGCTTCAGCGAAGCGATTTTCGCGCGCCAGAACTCCGCTGTCGGAATCTTCCGGAGATCTCGCCGTACAAAACGCCACTGCGTCAGTTCGCACAGCATTTCGGTAAACGACTCATCCACCAAACCGCCGGACGCACGGCTGACTGCGGGTTCCGCTGCCATATCCTCCTTGTTCCAGTTCCAGTTGTACCAGTCCTCCCCGGTCATCAGACGGAATATCAGCAGATTCAGAAGAATCCGGTTTCTAACCTCACCCGCAAACCGGCAGCGGGAGCCTCCTTCAAATGCCGTTTCCGGCAGAAGGGGCCAGTAATACTCTTTATTCATCCGGTATTCCAGCGCCTGATTTTCCGGCGTACGCGCAAGGACGGCAGGAACAAGATCAAAATACAGTGTTTTTTCCTCTGTATCCCACAACAGCATATCATCCGAAGGATAATGGAGTGCAATCTGCCGGTGTTCCAGTTCTTCAAAGATGCCGCAAAGCTGAAAGATCATTTCCAACCGTTCGGAATAAGTGAAATAGGTATAGTAGTTTCCTCTCCGCTTCTGCCGGTTCTCCACAGTTTCCAGATAACTGCCGAACAGAGGAACCAGCGTCATATTGGAATGCTCATACACAAGCTGTACCTTGCCTTCCAGCTTCCGGACAGGCTCCGCACACAGAATCTGCGGATGCTCCGTTTCCGGAAGTGCGCCGTCCGCCGTCACGCGTGTTTCGTCAAACACATGATCGTACACTCTTGTAAAAGCATCGATCAGAAGAAATTCTCTGTTGTACGCAAGCATAGGCTCCTCCTTCAGAACGCAGCAAATAACAGCGAGATATCGTCTCCGATGAACGGCTGTGCCTGCTCGAGCATGAACCGTTCGATGTCTCCCGTCAGAATGTCCCGGTTTTCTGCCTCGCCGATACAGTCGAGCGCGATGTCGCGGACGTCATTGCGGAAGGGCTTGGAGATTCCGTCCGTCGTCATGAACAGATAGCCGATCTTCTCTCTCGGGAAGATGTGCGCCTCCAGATAATCGTACCGCCGGTGCGACAGAGAAAGCGTACGTTCCCCGATGTCGTCTTCTTCCAGAACAGGGACGACCGGATAATCCGGATGACGGTCAAAAAGAAGAATCAGACCGTCTCCGACCATAAGGGTGATTACATAATGTTCCAGAACGATACACCCCAGAAAAGTCGCGCCGTAGCAGTCGATGATGTCCGATTCGGAAAGCGCCTTTCCGAGCTTCTTTGCATGCTCTGCCAGAGTCTTCCGCGCCTCATCGTCCGATGCCGCGTGGTCTAAAATACGTTCCTCCCATTCCCGGAGCAGCCGCCGTTTTCCCACATTGGTACGGAAATAGCGGACGATATCTTCTTCCGCGAAGCAGTGGTCATGCAGGTCAGTGAAGATCTCACTCATTGCATGAAATGCAAATTTCGAGCCGTACTGGCTCAGAACGGCACTCGAATGACCGTCGGATACAACAAACACACCGGTATTTCCGATCAGCTTCAGTCCGCAGTAATCCTGACAGACCTCGCCGTGCCGGACATGGTCTTTCCCCCGGCAGGAGATCGCATGTCCCCATATCGTTCCACCGTTCTCCGTAGAGCTGCACCGGATCAATTCATGTGGTTTATCTGAATTCTGATACAAACCCGCACCCTCTTTTCTGAAAGTTTATATTTAAAAATAAAGTACCGAGAAAACTCTGCCGTGCGGCGGTATGGCGTACAAAACGTTTTTCATAAATATCAGCCAATACAGCATCGTTTTCCGTCAATTTACCGGCTGCCCGGATACTATTTTCATATGAAGCACAGAAAAATTTTATTCACGTCAACAGACAATTTT